>NZ_AAEW02000017.1 GCF_000167355.1 Desulfuromonas acetoxidans DSM 684 | reverse complement strand
TATTGAAGAAGAAACTATGGAAGTCAGTGCAACAAGCATTGAACAAAATCGAACCCATCAGGTCGATTTGGATCAAGCCCAGCGCAATCTGGCCATGGACATGGCCGACGTGCTGCGCGATGAACCCGCGATTCAAATCGGCGGCGGCACCCGCAATGCCCAGCGTTTTTATCTGCGCGGCATTGAAGCAAGCAATCTGAATATCCGCATCGACGGTGCCTCTCAAGGGCGCAACCTGTTTCAGCATCGCGGCGCAACCGGCGGCATGGATGCCGATCTGCTCAAGGCAGTGACCGTCGAAACCCTCCCCTCTTCGGACCAGGGCGGCGGAGGCCTGGGCGGCAGCATCAAATTCGAAACCCTGGATGCCCAGGATCTGGGCACCGGTGATCGCCCGGTAGGGGCACGACTTAAAGTGAGTCACAGCAGTGTCGATGATGCCATCGCCGGTGCGGCAACAGGCTACGGCCTCTACGGCACCAGCGGCCTGCTGGTGCATATCAGCGGGACCAATAGCGAGGATTACACCAGCGGCGACGGCGACGAGGTGCATGGTTCGGCCGGACGTGACCGGGATTATTTTGCCAAGTTCAGTCTGGTGGATCAGGCCGGACACAGCCTGCGCCTGAGCGCGGAAAAGAATGAAAACAGCGGCTTGTACCGCTGGGGCGCCGGTGACAGCAGCTACGATGATACCGCGACACTCAACTATCAGATCAGCGAACGCCAGACCCAGGTGCTGGACTACCGCTACACCATGCCGTCCTCCACTCTGGTCGATGTTCGTCTCAACCTGTTCCACAACGAACAGTCCCTGGAAAACAGCGACAACAATACGGAAACGGAAACCGAAGGCTATGGCGGCGAGCTGCGCAACACAGCCCATTTCTCCCTTGGCGCAACGGACCATGAGTTGACCGTGGGGGGCGATTTCTATCAGGAAGACGGCAGCTATGAAGCGTCCGGCTCCAGTCGCGGCGATGACAATCGCAGCGAAACTTTCGGCCTGTTTATCCAGGAACGCATGGCCATCGGCCGCCTGCACTTGTCCGCCGGGCTGCGTTATGACGATTACTCCGCCGATTTCGGTGCCGAAACCATTGACGGCGATGAACTATCACCAAGTGCCGGTGCCGAATTTGAGCTTGGCTATGGTCTGACCCTGTTCGGCGGCTATGGCGAATCGGTACGCAGCAGCGGTGTTATCCCGGTGCAGTGGCTGGTTTCAGCGGTGGACGATGCCACCTTCAACCAACAACCGGGCAAGGACAGTTACGGTAAAAGCTTTGAACCGGAAACCTCACAACGCTACGAAGGCGGACTGCGCTTCGAGCGGGACAACCTGCTGCGTCGTGGTGATTCTTTCGAAGCCGAACTGACCGTGTTCAAAACCGAAATTGACGATCTCATCGCCCAGATCGGCGGACGACGTGGTGCCCCTGTCAGCGGTTTTTACAATGATGACACCATTGAGGTCAACGGCTGGGAGCTGCGTCTGGCATGGCAACTGAGCGACTTTCGCACCAGCGTTTCTTACACCCGTGCCCGCGCCGAAGATGACAACGGCGACCTGATCGGCGCCAGTGTCGGCAACCGCACCGCCGCCACCACTGGCGACCGGTTGATGTGGGATACCTCCTGGCAAGTACGGCCAGACTTTTCCTGCGGTTACACCCTCGACGCCATGGCCGGTCTCGACAAAGACGATATCGACCGCAGTGGCTACGTGCTTCATCATCTCCAAGCCGAGTGGACCACATCAATTGACGGCTTAAGCGTGCAGTTGGCGGTGCGCAACCTGTTTGACCGCCGCTACAGCGATCAGACCAGTGTCGGCACCGACAGCACCGCCGTTTACGAGCCGGGACGCGATGTTCGTCTGGCCATGACCTATCACTTTTAATCTCACTTTCCGAAGTTAACTGCGCGGCCCGCAAGGGCCGCTCTTTTCAAGGAGTCAACCATGCCACACTACCTTCGTCTAAAACATTGCTCAGTCCTGGCCTATATCACCCTGACGGTGTTGCTGGCCTTCACCGGAGTCGCCATGGCAGCACAAACCGGCACCCTCAAACTGGTCAGCGTCGGTATCGGCGACCGCGACAATATGACCCTGCGCGCGCATAAAGCCATTGTCAACGCCGATGTGTTTCTGGCCATGCACCCTGAACAAACCCGTGCCAAGCTGGCCGATCTGATCGGCGACAAGCCACTGCACGATGCCGGTCATGGCCTGTTCGGCCGCATGGGCCACCGCGGCAGTGCCGAGCAACGCGCCGCCCAACAGGATAAAACCCGCCAGATTATCCGTAGTGCCGTCGCTGGTGGCAAACATGTGGTGATCCTCGATTATGGCGATTCCACCATCTACGGTCCACAGACCGGCTACCTCAAAGAGTTCGCCGACCTCAACCCCGAAGTGGTGCCCGGCATCTCCAGCTTCAATGCCGCTAATGCCGCATTAAAATGCGGTATCACCGGCGGTAGCCAGAGCCATTCAGTGATCATCACTGCAGCCATGGGTGCCCGTGAGGGCTACAAAGGCAAAGATACCTTGACCAAGCTGGCTGAAACCCAGTCGACCATGGTGTTCTTTACCATGGGGCTGAATCTGTCCGAGGTGGTCAAGCAACTGAAAACCCAGTATGACGCGATCACGCCCATGGCCATTGTGCTCTACGCCGGTTCCTCGGACAAAGAGCAGGTGATTCGCGGCACCCTCAACACCATCACGACCCAAGTCGAAGACGATAAACTGCCGTTTGAACACCTGATCTACGTCGGAGATTTTCTGCGATGAGTTCTCGCCGTCCGCAACTGACCCGGCAGATTGGCCTGCTGTCGGCCCTGGTGTTGGTGATCGCCAACATGGTCGGCAGCGGTGTGTTCACCACGTCCGGGTTTATCCTCACCGAGCTGGGCAGTCCTGGCACCCTGATGTGGTGCTGGCTGCTCGGCGGTGCCTTCGCCCTCACCGGAGCCCTGTGCTACGGTGAGCTGGGCGCCATGTTACCCGAGGCGGGTGGCGAATATGCCTACCTGTCACGGGCGTTCGGCCCCCTGCCCGCATTTTTGTCGGGCTGGATCTCGCTGATTGTCGGCTTTTCCGCGCCCATTGCCGCCGCGGCCATCGCCTTTGCCACCTACTTTCTCGGCGGCAGCGGCGCGTCCTGGTTTGAACTGGACGCGTTCGGCATGACCCTGATCCGCGTGTCGCCGGTCACGTTGTTAGCCTGTGCCACGGTGATTGGCCTGTCGCTGGTCCACGTTCACAGCGTCCGCCTCGGCAAACGGGTGCAGAATGCCCTGACCCTGTTCAAAATCGTCTTTATCGCCCTGTTCATCATCGGCGGTTTTGCCTGGGGACATGGCAGCTTCAGCCACCTGGGTGAATCGCTCTCCGCAGACGGTTGGAGCGCGTCGGGCTTTGCCGTGTCGCTGATTTTTGTCTCCTTTGCCTACAGCGGCTGGAATGCTGCCGCTTACCTCGGCAGCGAGATCACCCGCCCGGAGCGCAACCTGCCTCTGGCGTTAGTCGGCGGCACTGTGCTGGTGATGGGTCTGTACCTACTGCTGAATCTGGTGTTCATCTATGCCCTGCCACCGCAGGCCATGAGCGGTACCCTCGAAGTGGGCCTCAGTGCGGCCACCGCCCTGTTCGGCAACACCATCGGCACCCTGTTTGCCCAGGCCATCGCCCTTGGCCTGCTGTCAGTGCTCAGCGCCATGATCATGGCCGGGCCACGGGTCTATTTCGCCATGGCGCGCGACAACCTGTTTTTTCAGCGTTGCGCCCAGGTCCACAAAACACGTCACACTCCGGCGGAAGCCATCGCCTTTCAGGCGGTGATCGCCATCGGTATCATTGTGTCCACGGCCTACGATACTTTGCTGATTTACGTCGGCTTTACCTTGTCATTGTCGGCCATGACCACGGTGCTCGGCCTGATCCGTTTGCGCCGCCTGGCGCCTGACCTGCCGCGGCCGTATCGCACCTTTGGCTATCCGCTGACACCGGCAATTTTCATCCTCGGCAACCTGTGGATCATGGTTTACACCATCCACAGCCGCCCCATGGTCGGCTTGGCCGGTATCGTCACCATCGGCGTTGGCGGTCTGCTCTACCTGATCGCCTGTCAGCGTGGTCAGGTTACGACCAACGGCGTGTTCACCCGCCAGAGCGCGGATGAGCCGGGCAATTGATCGTCCACGGCGGACGCCGCACATCTGGCGTCCGCCTTTTTATCCCCCACAACCTTCCGCACCTCCGGCTACTCTCCCGGCAGCGCGGAAGATGGAGAGTTTCGTGCTAAACACACCATATCCCAAAATATCCATCCGCAGCGTTCGTCGGCTCCCGGTCGTTGCCGCGTGTTCCCTGCTCTTACTGGGCGGCGTTTCCGTCCTGAGCGCCAAAGCTGAGAACACGCCTCAGGCGGCAGGCCTGTCTGATGTGGCCAGTCAGACCGTGGCCAGTGAGCAACAGACCCGCACCTTGCAACGCCAATGGAGTGACGAAGAGCGCGCCCTGCTGGCGAAAATCGATCAACTGACGCGCCAGGAAGCCATGTTGGGCCAACAGGTCGAACGCCTTGATCATCGCCTGCAACAGAAACAGGAACAGATTGACGCCCAGACCCGCCGCGCCGAAAAAACCGAAAAACTGCGCCAGGGCCTGCAGAACTGGTTTCAAATTTCGGCCCAGGAGCTGGAACAAAATCTAGCGGCCAGCCAGCCGTTTCTCGCCGATGAACGGCGCAAACGATTGGATGACCTGCACAGCGTGCTGCTCGATGGCGACATCGCCGTACATGAACAGTTCCGCCGTTTGATGGAAGTGTTTCAGGTCGAGGCGGAATACGGCTACACCTGCGAAGTCTATCGCGACAAAATCACCATTGATCAACAACAGCGTGAGGTGGATATGCTACGACTCGGTCGGCTATCGCTATTTTTTACCACGCCTGACGGCGAACAGGGCGGGGTGTTTGATCCTTTGGAAAAGCGTTTTGTCTACCTGCCGGATTCAATGGTTGCCGACCTCAATCAGGCACGACAACAGATCAACGGACAGACGTCTGAAGCGTTAACCCTGCTGCCCGTGGGGAGGATTCAGCCATGAACATCGCCATCAAACGCCTGATCCTTTTCGTCGCTCCGCTCATGGCCTTACTCATGGTCATGAGCGTCGCCCAGCCACTGTGGGCCGCGGACATTCGCGCCGCGTATCAGCAATTGCAAGAGCAGTTGAATGAGCAGCAACAACGGCAACAGCAAACCGCCCGCACCATTGCCGATGAACGCCGCGACCTGAAACAGGAACTGTCCGCCAAGCAGCGCGCCGTCCGCCAACTGGAACAACGCATCGCCACCACCGAGCGCACCCTGGCCAAAGCGGAAAAAGCCCTGTCGGCGTTGCAGGCCCGCCAGAGTCGTGACCATGAAGCCATGAACAACCTGGCCGCAGCGGTGCGCGTGGCCGCCAAGCAATTGCAGGAAAGACTTGATGCGTCGTGCTTCAGCGCATTGCAGCCGCAACGAGCCCGCGCCCTGAACAAAATTTTCAACAAACATTATTTCCCCGGTCTGAACGATTTCGACACCATGAAACGGCTGTATCTTGAGGATATGACGCAGAGCAGCCAGGTCCAATTGGCCCAGACCCAATTCACCGCCCTGTCCGGCATCCAGGAAACCGGTCCGGTGCTGCTGGTGGGACCGTTTCTGGCCGTAGCTGCTGAGCACGAATGCCCGGCCCTGCTTCATTATCATCCGGCCAGTCATGAATTTTCCATCATCAACGCATCCCTGAGCTGGACGCAACGCAAGCTGCTCAATGTTTACCTGGCAGGAAAGAGCGATCTGGCACCGCTGGATCTCAAGGCCGGTGCCGGTCTGGCCCAACTCACCGAGAAAAAAACCTTCTGGCAGCGGATTAAAGGCGGCGGCGTGCTGGTGTGGCCGATTCTGCTGTTGGCGGTGATTGCCGTGCTGATCAGCATCGAACGGGCGCTGTTTTTGAAAAAGGTCCATGACAACACCGACCGCACCATGAACCAGGTCAACGAATATGCTGAACAGGACGACTGGGAAGCCTGCCAAAAGCTCATTGAGGGGCGCAGCACACCGGTGTACAACGTGGTCCGCGCCGGGATCAGTGCCCGCCACGAAGAACGGGAGATTCTTGAAAGCATCCTCCAGGAGGCAATTCTCAAGGAACTGCCGCGTCTGGAGCGGGCGCTGCCGTTGCTTAACATCATGGCGGCCATTGCCCCGCTGCTCGGCCTGCTCGGCACGGTGACCGGCATGATCAGCACCTTTGAGATCATCAATATCTACGGCACCGGTGACCCACGCATGATGTCCGGCGGCATCTCCGTGGCGCTTGTGACCACCATGCTCGGTCTGGTGGTGGCAATCCCCATCATGTTGCTGCATACCTTCCTCAACCGGCAGGTGGAGCACATCATCGGCGACATGGAGGAAAAATCCGTGGCCCTGACCAACATTATTTCACGGTGCCAGGGTTAGGAACGGCTTATGGATGCGTTATTTGCCCGCGGATTGCATACCTTACACCACCTGAGCAGCGACAGCGCCCCGTTCGCCTATATCATCCACGGCGGCCTGGTGATGGTGCCGTTACTGGTGATTTCGGCGGTGATGTGGATGCTGGTGTTTGAACGGGTGGTGGCCTTTCACCGCCTGGAGTTCCGCGATATCTCCATGATTGAGCTGGTGCATGGCTGCCGCGACGGCAGGCAGATATCCGGCAGCCGTGGCGGCTTGCGCTCGCAACTGGGTCGCTTTTTTGTTGGTCAGCAGCAGGGCAGCTATCCGCTGACCCGCTCGCGGCTGGATGAATATTACCTGAAGACGCTGCCGAACATCGACCGCCATATCGACGCCATCACCACCCTGGCCATGGTGTGTCCGCTGCTCGGCCTGCTCGGCACGGTCAGCGGCATGATCACCACCTTTGATGTCATCGCCCTGTTCGGCACCGGCCATTCCAAGGCCCTTGCCGGTGGTATCTCCGAAGCTCTGATCACCACCCAGGGCGGCTTGCTGGTCGCCATTCCCGGCATGTTCGCCAGCGCCGTGCTCAGTCTCCGGGCACGCCGTTTGCGCGAACGCCTGGAGGAATCCATCATGACCCTGAAACGGATTGTTGAATCATGATTAATGTCAGACAAAGTTTACGACGTAATAACAACCGCACCGCGGACATCAATATTTCACCACTCATCGACCTGGTGTTTCTGCTGTTGATCTTTTTCATGGTCACCACCAGTTTCGTCAAGGAAACCGGTATCGAGGTGGAACGCCCGGAAGCGGGCAGCGCGGCCATGGCCGAGAACAGCACCATTCTCGTTGCCGTAACCAAAGACGGCGAGGTGTTTTTCGACCGCCAGCGCGTCGACGTACGCACGGTGCGCAGCCATATCGCCCAGGCGCTGGTGGAAAATCCCGGCAGTGAAGTGATTGTCGTCGCTGATAAGTTCAGCCATACCGGCGTCATTGTTCAGGTAATGGACCAATGCCGTCTGGCCGGGGCCAAGCAGGTCCATCTGGCCGCCGACAACGGCCACGAGTAGAGCGATGATGCAGAAGACACCCCGCTCTGTGTTTATCATCGGTTTTGTTCTCGCCGCTTTAATCAATCTGGTGTTGTTCGCCCTGATTCCCCATTCGTCGACGCCCGAGACTCCGCAGCCGTCACCGCTACGCAGTCAACCGGTGCGCTTTACGCCGCCGTCGCCGCAGATGGAGCAGCCGCAGCCTGAAGAGATGACCATGCCGCCGGAGCCTGCGCCTGCCGTGCCTCAGCCGACCTTGACCGCACCGACGCTGCACCAGCCCAATCCGACTCTGACCCTGCAGGCTCCTCAACCGGTGCTCAAGCAGGTGACACCGCAACCCCAGGTGCAGCACAGGCCAAGTGTCTTCAGTAGTGAAGCGCTCGACGTGCTGCCGCAGCTCAGTTATCAGACCGCGCCGCGCTATCCGCTCCAGGCACGCAAACGGGGTGTAAGCGGCTATGTCAAGCTGCAGTTCGACGTGCTGGCCAATGGCGAGGTGCGACGGTTGCGCATTCTCGAATCGCAGCCGCCCGGCGTGTTTGACAATGCGGTGCTCAACGCCGCCCGCACCTGGAGCTATCAACCCGGCGAAGTGCTGGGCGACAAAGTGCGTGTGCGTCTGGTGCGAACCATCGTGTTTAATCTGGAGGATCAACCATGAGACGTTTTGCCACCACCTGTTTTGCACTGCTGATTTCGGCTCTACTGGTTGTGCCATCCACGCCGCTGCTCGCATCCGCTGATTGCGGCAACAGACAGCATTCGCGCGTCAACCATCTGCTACATAAAAGTCAGCAGTTACTCACCACCCGAAACATTGAGGCCGCTGTGCGTCTGCTGGAACAGTTCACCACTAAACATCCCGGTGTGACCGATTACCGGCTCCATGCCCGATTGGCGGAACTGTATAGCCAACAAAATCAGCGTAAAAAAGCGCGCGATGCTTATCACCATGCGTTACAGGACTGCGATGAGCCTGCCTGGCTGTGGCAAAATTACGGCGCCGTGTGCTGGAATCTCGGCGACTACGCTCAGGCGGCTGAGGCGTTTCTCAATGCCCACCAGCGCGGTGCCGACCGCCAGTGTTATGTTGACGGCCTGGTGGCTCTAAGCTATGCCGGTCAGCATGACAAGGCCGCGCACAAGCTGTTTCAATTGCTACGCGATCACGCTGACGCGCCCATCACCTGGCTGGAGGCTTATGTCCAGATCAGCCTGCAATCCCAGGACAAGACACAGGCCCTACAACCGCTTATCACCTGGGAGGTGCGCTTTCAGGGAAATCCCGCGTATTGGCGCTGTCGTACTTACCTGCACCTTGAAGACCGCGATTACCCAGGTGCCATCTCCTGCCTGCGTGTCACCAAGACGTTGACGCCGTTATCCCGTGAAGAGCAGTCCACCCTGGCCGACCTGCTGCTGTCGGCGGACCTGCCTGAGCAGGCGGCGCACCACTATCGGCAGCTGCTGGAAGCTGTTCCGGACAAGCGCCAGTGGCATAAGCAACTGATCCTTTGCTATCGTCTTATGCACCAGCCTCAACAGGCCCAAACAGCCTTGCAAGCGGCGCAACCTTTTGTTTCTGCAATCTATTGGCACCGCACTCAGGGAGAACTAAGCTACCAATTGGGCGATTATACCAATGCTTTTCATCACCTTGAGGAACTGCTGCGCCGCCAACCGGACGATGGTGCCGCCTGCCTGTTACAAAGCTATTGCGCCCTGCAACTCAATCGCTATCGGACAGCCCGCACCTGTCTGAACAAAGCCCTTCAATTTAAGCAATATCGACAGGAAGCACGCTCCCTTTTGAACTGGATCAACGCCATAAAAGAGTCTTAAGTCACTGTTTTATCAATTGTTCAACGCTCAACAGACGATTTATACGAAACAAACATCATCCCCCATAGAGAATGTCAATAAATTAGAACGGATCTGGCTATTGATTTGTCGAACCGTTCACTATAGAGTAAACAAATTATAACTTTTTAAGTGGAGGATCGCGTATGGACAGTAAAATTTCTCGCAGAGAACTTTTGACCAAAACCTCCGTCGTTGGGGCAGGCCTTGCTTTGGGTTCCTTATCAACCGCAAGTGCTATCGCTTCAGATTCAGAGGGTCGCAACACAATTGGCGCCAGTATTCGGCGTGCCGATTTCAAAAAGGAAAAGCACGTTCCTGTCATTGAACTGCCATCCCGGATCGTTGCTGGACAGCCTTTTGATCTGACCGTTTCAGTGGGCAAAGACATTCCCCATCCCAACACCACAGAACATTTTATCAACTGGATCTGTGTTTACTTTAAAGCCGCGGGTGAAAGCCGGGTCACTGAGCTGGCAAAATTCGAATTTACCGCCCATGGCGAATCCCCCATGGGCACCAACAAGGGTCCAGCACATTCCGATCCGCATGTCAGTGCACGCATGCGGCTGAAAAAAAGCGGGACATTAATTGCCGTCAGCTATTGCAACATACATGGCCTTTGGGAATCCGCAGTAACAGTGACTACAGTGTGACGAAATGAAAAACCCCGGCATGAATAACATGCCGGGGTTTTTCATTTAAACACAGTCTGATCGTATCGATAATGCCATAAACAATTGCCTCACGCCGCCAGCGAAGCACGGTTCTGCAACAAATCAACGCTGTTTCGCTGCTGCTGACGCAATTGACGGACAACCCTGTGATGATGCTTGTGGTAAAGATCAGCCAAAGCATTGCTGCGATGGGGATGTCCGTAAATCTTCCACAACCGCTGACCGCTGACTTTGAGTGGTTTGCGCCCCATAAAGCCTTCCACATCCTTGAGCGGGTAGCCCAAAAACCAGCCGATTTCGTGCGGCAGCTCGTTATTGACAGCAAAACGTTGAGCCAGCTGTTCTAGCACTGCTTCAATCAAGTGAGGTTGACGGTAACCAAGACGGGTCAGGAACGTGCGGGAAGTTCGGCTACTGAGCCGTTTATGCAAAAGGCCGGGATGATAGATCAGCAACAGGTAGCTCCCCAGCTCCGAGGACAGGTTAAATGCCCGCAACGGGGAATCCGCCATGAGTCGTTGACCATGCTTCTGCCACAGATCCGCGATATTACGCCCACAGGCATAAGGTTTATGACTGACGCGCACCAGGTTGGCCGGCTTGACTTCTTCAAGGACCTCGGCTGCAGCAAGAACCAGAAACGCCGCCAGACACTCCTGGTGTGACGGAAATTGTTCTGAAACTTCCTTCCAACTGGTACGCACAGCGGGTAACCACTGTCTGGCTGTTTGCTGAATACTCTCTTTACAGCAGGGTGTTGATGAAGAACACAAGGGGGTACCTTTATCGATTTTGACTTTTACTTTCATTATACCTCCGTAAAAAATGGCCCTCCACCCAAAGGACAAGCCACACGTTCCGTGAAATTGAATTACATTATCAACTTAACAGAACATGATAACGGATGCAAGCCTTATGATCATCAAGGGTATATTGAAAAGATATATAAAAAAAATCTCCCGTATATTCGCTCTATACTCCCAACAGAAAAAAGATAACCATATGAAAACAAATGACTTTTCGAAATGATTTTACTTCACATGAAATAAAGATGATCTGAATTGTGCATAAAGAAAATATACGTTAACGCCTACACTCTTTCTTAACCACCAGAGAGCGACACCACTAAAAACAATATGAATTCAGTATGTTAAAAGCGTTTTCAAAGAAATAATCATCTTTGGCACGTCTCTCGCTATATCAGAAAGACAAGAACAACGAACACCACTCACTTACAAGTACAAGCAGCGAACATTGCATAACGATAGGAGGACATCATGAAAGCCCTGAAAAAAATCGCCACCAGCCTGATTATTCTTGCTCTCGCAGCCGTTCCGGCCTTTGCCGGTCAACAAGGGGAAAGCAGCGGAATCCTGACCTGGTTGTTCCTCGGTTTTATCGGTCTGATCGTGGTCGGCCAACTTATCCCGGCCCTGGTCATGGGCTTCGGTATGGTCAAGGGCGTTCTCGGACACTCCGACGATCACAGCCATAAGCACAACGCTTAACAGGCTGTTAAAAAAACAGACTGAGAAGCCCATGGACGGGCGACCAAAATCAAGAGCAGGATTTCAAGCCCTTGATTTTGTAAGCAAGACGAAAATCGCATTTTCGGCTTGCGTCGTTGAAAAGCCCCGGATGGGATTTCTCAACACTCTGCTAAATCATTTTATTTAATGTCATTCACAGCACAAAACACGAAAGGAACCAAAACCATGAAAGCACTTAAAAACATCGCTCTGACTGCTCTGTTGACCCTTATGATGGCTTCACCTTCATTGGCCGCAACCACCGCTGGCCGCGTCGACAACAGCGGATTTCTGGTCTGGGCATTTCTCGGCTTCTGCGCCCTGATCGTTGTCGCTCAACTGGTCCCTGCTGTTCTGGTAATGTTCGGCATCGTCAAAGCGGTTGCCAGCCCCAAAGAGCAGGCAGCACAACAGCAATAAGCCCCTTCATACCTGCCACAATGCAAAAAGGCGACCCTTTACAGGGCCGCCTTTTTGCATGCTATCTAAACCGGATTATTTGTCTTTCTTCTCCGGAAGTTCCAGTTTCAATTCACCAAAGCGCTTTTCGTATTCGGTCATGGTGTTCATGAGCAGTACCGCCATGCGCTTGGCCGCATAAGGATTCAAGGTAATCCGATCCGACAGCTCAACCGTCAGCTCTTTCTGGCCGGCATGCCAGTTCTGATTGGTACCAAACAGCAACGTCACTTCTTCGCGGGAGCTGGACACATTACACACATTGGCATAGGTGCTGCGCATTTTTGAACCATCCCAGCGAATGGTGGTTTGTGACTCCTCAGTGGGCTGCTCGGCAGCTTGCTTATCCTCTTTGGTCATGCGTGATTCCTCCTTGTCAGATAGTCATCGGTGCAACATTACACCAGTGGTTTCAATATGTTCCCTGTTCTTTCCTATGGTAACCGGGAACGCTTCTTATCACCAGCCTTTTTCCCGACCGGGCTGTGGGCAAAACCACTCATGCGGACCAGCGGTTTCTCCCAATTCTGGCTGTCTTGCTTCTGTTCTTTCTTCAAGCGCCCTTTTTCCCAACGCCAGCTACGATTTTGTGGCTGAGAAAGGCGTTGCAAATCTTCATTGGCCACACGATTCGCGGAACCTTTGCGTTGGCCGGAAGCCACTCCCCAGCTGGTAAACCCGGCGACAATAGCACCGAGATCCCCAACAACATTGGTTTGTTCCTGCTCTTCAACGGCTGGAGCAGCATCGAGTGATTGTTGTAGGGTCTCATTTTCAGGTTGCACCTTGACCTCTTCAACAGGAATCACATCGCCCTGCCCTTTAACAGGCTGTTGCTGTTGAGGTGCTGCTACCGGCTCATCCTGCTGTTGCGTTTCTTTGCCCGGTTCCGGCGTAGCAGTCACCGCGGCAGAACCGCGATGGCGAATATCTTCACGATACACCGTGCGATCAGGCAGCGCTGCCGTTTCAAGCACCGTGATATCGATAGTTCCATGTTCAGGAGCCTGAGGCGTTGCCGCCTGTTGAGCATGAACCGGATACAACTCGAACTGAGTACTGGCAATCAGATCCTGACGCCCCTGAGCCAGACGGATCAGAGTATTGACCTGACCGTCTTCCAGCGTGACGCGGGCATATTCACCCGCCATGATATCTTCGGAGAGATCACCGTAGAACGTATCATGGCCATAGCCGCCAAACATGATGTCATTGCCGCTGCCACCATTGAGCAGATCTTCACCACCGACAAAGAAGTTGGTCGCCTCGACCTGATACAGGCTGGCATTATTATCATAGGTCACCTGACCGGAATCGCCGAGCAAGCTGTCATTTCCGCTGTTACCATAAAGCGCATCATCGCCCATGCCGCCAATTACGACATCATGGCCACTGCCACCGACCAGGGTGTCATCGCCATCGCCGTCGCTGATAAAGCTGGTGACGCGACGCAGGTTGTCAGGCATTTGTTCGCCGTCATAGACAACCTCGCCATCATCACCGATGAGAATCAGATCATTCTGCCAGTTAGCTCCGTCAACCGTGTCATCCCCGGCTTCACCGAAAACAACCACAGTGCCGTCTTCTTGCGGGCTCTGGTTGTCAAAGATCACCTGATCGTCACCACCGCCGACACGCAGAGTGGTAACGCTGTCGGTCTGGGCACCGATGACGGTGACATCATCATCCCCATCGCCTAAGGCCAGGTTAAATCCGCCGCCAAAGGTGCCGCTGGTCTCAAACGTGATGGCGCCATCACTGCTGTCACCGAGACCACTGATGCCGTTTTCGTCGATAACAATCGTTCGTCCGCTATCGTTGCCACGGTCACTGATATTCAGGGTATTGTCGCCATCACCACCGTCCAGATGAAGATCGCCGTTGATGCCATCAAGATCACCGAGGTTATCCGGCGCATCGGAGCTGACATTGAACGTATCGTTGCCATCGTTAGCATAAACCGTGGTTGACGTTCCTGTCAGTGTACTCTGAGTATTGAAAGTATCATTGCCTGAGCCCAGCTCAATGGCCAGTTCTTCAAGCCCTGCATAACTCAGACCGTCTCTCAGACCAAGGCCACTGATGGTGGTGTCGGTCAACAATCCGGTGTTGTCCGTGCTGTCGCCACTGTCATCGAGGATCAAGCTATCCTGGCCGTCGCCACCCACCAGGGTAATCGGGCCCTGAAGACCATCAAGCAGGCCGTCTTCACTACCGAGCAGGAAGCTGTCATCACCAGCGCCACCGTCAAGAACAACATTTCCATCGGTCGTGCGAACGATCAGCGTATCGGCACCGGCATCACCGAAAACCGTCAGGTCGCCCTGGCTGGTTTCCACTTCAACCTGGTCATCGCCGTCGCCAGACGTCACGGTAGTTACACCAGGAATCGTACTGGCAATGGTCAGGTCATCATTGCCACTGCCAAGCGCCAGAGTGACATCCTCAAATGTTGTGTATGAAAGCGGGCTTCCCATATCGAAACCACTCAGAGTATCCTCGCTGAGCGTGCCGCTGTTGTCGCTGTTATCACCGGAATCGTCAAAGACCAGGATATCACTCCCGTCACCGCCAATCACGGTTACCGGACCATTGATCTCATCCAGCGTTGCAGTCAGGCTGCCCACGGTCAGCGTGTCGTTCTCTGACCCGGTATCGATCACAACTTCGCCATCAGTGCTGTAAAGATGAACGGTGTCGCTGCCTTGTTGGGTTTGAACATCCAAGGTACCGGTATTCGTGAACAGATCGACCTGATCGTCGCCAGAGCCACTATCCAGCGTCATGTCACCGCTGTTGCTGCCAACAGTGACCGTATCCGCACCATCCTGGGTTTGAAGATCCATGGTGCCGAGATTAGCCGTCACCTCGACCACATCATCACCAAGACCGCTATCCAGCGTCATGTCACCGCTGTTGCTGCCAACAGTGACCGTATCCGCACCGTCCTGGGTTTGAAGATCCATGGTGCCGAGATTAGCCGTCACCTCGACCACATCATCACCAAGACCGCTATCCAGCGTCATGTCACCACTGTTGCTGCCAACAGTGACCGTATCCGCACCATCCTGGGTTTGAAGATCCATGGTGCCGAGATTAGCCGTCACCTCGACCACGTCATCATCAAGACCACTATCCAGCGTCATGTCACCACTGTTGCTACCAACAGTGACGCTATCCGCGCCATCCTGGGTTTGAAGATCCAGAGTACCGACATTAGTCGTCACCTCGACCACATCATCACCAAGACCGCTATCCAGCGTCATGTCACCACTGTTGCTACCAACAGTGACGCTATCCGCGCCATCCTGGGTTTGAATGTCCAGCGTGCCGGCATTGGATGCGACAGTGATCACATCATCGCCACTACCACTGTCGAGAGTCGTCGTTCCTGTGATCGTGCTGACAATATTGAAATGATCTGCGCCGCTGCCCAACTCAACATTCACGGCTTCCAGCGTGTCGTAGTAAACGCTGGCCCCCATGGACAGATAGGATGTCAGATCAAGGCCAACCAGCGCATCAACATCAAAACCGGCCAGTGTTTCAACGGTTGTGGCAACAGACTCAAGCGTCGGCGCATCGAGCGTCATACCGAACCCGGTCAGGGTCTCTTCGGTCAGCACACCGGTGCGACCGGTGGTGCTGCCGCTGTCAATCACATCAAGACGATCATCACCCTCACTGCCGGCAATGGTAATAAAGCCAAAAATATCGTCCAGCGTATCACTGTCATTGCCAATGTGAATGGTATCGTCTTCACTGCCACCATCAATGGTGACAATGCCGTGTGTTCCACGGACATTGATTTGATCCACCCCGGCATCGCCTTGCAGATGGAGAAGTCCGCTGCTGTCCAGTAACTCAGTGGTATCCGTGCCATCACCCATATGGACCGTGGTATCGGCAACAGCCGTACTGGTAATAGTCATAAGATCATCGCCACTGCCCAGAGCCACATCAACGGTTTCAAACGTGGCGTAGTTCAGGGTGCCCCCCATGCCGAGACCGTCTAACGTGATCGCGGTCAACACAGCACTGTTGTCAGTGGTATCACCACTGTCATCAATCATCAGACTGTCGGTTCCGGAACCACCGATCAAGGTGACATCAACGGCGATGTTCTCCAGCACCCCACCACTGTTGGTCGTTGCCGTTGCCCCACTGCCGACGTGAACCAGATCATCACCATCACCAAGGTTAAACACCACGCTGCCAAGTCCACTGTCGAGATGATTAAGTACAAGAGTGTCATCATCACTGCCGGTGGTCAGGGTCAAGGCAGCGGCCTGCAACGTGCCACTAAGTTCAACGATCGACCCCGTGTCATCACTGCCACCGGAGCAAGGCGTATCGGCATACAGATTGATCGCGCCCGTGGCCGTGAGGAGAGCACCGCTTTCGATAATTAGATCATCACCGGCACACAGGACAATATTACCTGCAGTTGCTTCGAGGGTGACGCCGCTTTGAACGATCAGATCGTCATCGGTATCCACCGTGCCGTCAACGGCATCGTCCGAGGCCACGATATTGATTGATGCCGCAGAAATGCTCTCGGTCACCGTCACCGGACTGCTGGCAACGATGTTGACATCGCCATTGGCTTCGATGCCTTCGGCGCCATCGCTGACGCCACCGACCGTCACATGACCGGTGTTATGGATGTAAACTTCGCCACTGGTGGAACGCCCTTCGAGATAGCCCACGGTTGTTTCCAACATATTGGCTGCTTGACCGATATTACCCACAGCATAAAGGCGGGTCCAACCCGAGGTGACATTGCTGCCGGTCAGATTACCGTTGTAGATGCCACCAGAGCTGTCGATAAAGGCGGTTCCCAGAGTGCTGCCAACGGTATAAAGCCACAGGTCACCATCGGTTTCATGGATATAGCTGTTGGTGTAACTCGACGAGGTCAGCGTGGCCCCGACAACCGACCCGGTATTAATGTTGAGATCTTCGCCATTGCCCGCGCCAATGCTGCCGCCCATGGCGTCCAGTTCAATGCTGTTGCCAATGACATCGGCAAGGATATCGCCCGGACGGCCGAGAATTGAGGACGCCGCCGTCAGATAGACATTGCCCAGAGTCGATTGCACCAGATCAACGTTCATCGTGCCGAGAACTTCGTAGAGGGCAATGTCTCCGGTTGCTTCGGCATGAACACGGCCTTCGGCATCCAGATCGGTTTCCAAACTATTGGTTGCGGTCCCGATAGTGCCGTCACTGGTCATAGTCAGATTCACGGCACTGATATTGGTGTTTTCCGTCTCGTAGGCATCGACGATGGATCCACCGATTGCCGTAAGCGTGACATTCTGCTCGGCGTAGATGACATCGACGGCCAGATCGGCACCCATCGACGTCAGATAGATAGAATCTTCCGCGCGGCCGACAAAGGAGCTGGTCAGAGTCACATCGATGTCGCCATCGACCAGACTGGTACCAACGGAGCCACGTCCCGCCTCAAGCAGCAAGTCGCCGGCAATAATGTTGCTGGTTTCTTGACCATCAAGGGTAGTGATGGCGCGGGCATCGATGATGGTTCCGTCGATCTTCACCTGGACCAGACCACCGGCAACAATCTGATTGATGTACAGATCCTGCTCAGCCCCCAGATAAGCAAAATCGTCAACGGTCACTGTCACCGCACCCGTGGCGGCAATATCCACGTCTTCAACCGAGGAGACCCGTACTTCATTGCTGATGATGTCAATGACGCTGCCATTGATGGCCGCATCATAGGTGGTGGCGAGTTGGAAGGTGAAATCATCAACAACAACCGCGTAATAGGTCTGGCCATCGTTCAGACCATCGATATTATACAGTTGCCATTGATCCGAAAGGACCACGGCATCGCCGGTGGTCAGTTCATGCACCACCCCGAAGGTGATGGTATCGTCATCGCCGTCAATGATCACCAAATCACGACGCTCCGCCGCAGCCAAGGTCAGTTGTTGGCTTTCCGTCAGGCTGGTAATCCCCTCGCTCAAGTCGATGGTCACCGATTCCATATCCGAACCGACCGCATTGGCATTGATTGTCACCTGATCGGCAATAATATTCGGATCTTCAACCTGGGTCGTGGTATCGGAGGTCTCTTTAAGCCAACCACCGCCAATGGAGTATTTCAGTTGTGAATCGGTCCATACCGCACCTTGACGGATTGCATCGACTTCCGAGAATGAATGGGTCCCGGAAGCACCGGCCAGCGTCAGATCCATTACCACCGGCGTTGCCGCCAGCGCATCCTCTTCGGTGGCCGCCAGTTGGATGGTGTTTTCATCGATCACGACCACGTAATAGATGGTTCCGTCTTCCAAACCATCAAGAGCCACACCACTGTCCACCCGGTACTCCACGCCCTGTCCGGTGGAGAAAAGATGGGGACCGATGGTGATGGTATCCATGGTTTCATCAACATCCGTCGCCACAGCGAAGTCCGGCTCATACGCCACGGAGGTCTGGTAGGTCCAACCTTCGATCTGACTGTCGCCAAACACCCCGTAGCGGCTGTGCAGTTCATGATATTCGTCGGTACGTTTGTTTTCCAATGTCGTGATGGCATCGGCAACAAACGCATCGAGATCGGCACCGGTTTTGCCCTGTTCCTGGCCCAGTTCCGTGTAATAGTCTTCGTACACCGCCCGCTCCTGCTCGGTAAAGCTGTACGCAAAACCAGCATCATAAACGGAGGGGTCATCCTGACGGTTGCGATATGACCAGTAGGTCGCGTACTCCTGGTCGCGCATCGCCAGGTAAGCATCCACAGCTTCCTGCGCCGCAGCCTCTGCCGCAGCCCCGGTCAGATTCATGTCCGCCCACAGACTGAGCAGTTCTTCCTCGGCCAGATCATCGGAATCTTCGTTGCGGTTGGAATCACGCAGATCGCCGTCGGCCACCGTCAGTGTGACATCACCGGTCTGTGATTCGAGCTGAACCAGGTTCAGATCACCACTGATCTCTTCGATAAAGATATCGCCATTGGCGAGACCTTCGAGACCACTAGAAGAGGAGGTCGAGGTATTGATCAACAGGTCCTGCCCTGCCGTACCGATCGTGCCACCGGATTCAAGGGTGATGGTACCACCTTGAATCACCGAGCTGCTGTCATAGGCCACGATGGAGCCTTTAGCGGTCAGTGTGACATCGCCCAGCGCACTGCTGTCACTTTCGGTCTCGGTAAAGGTATGCGTCCCAGTAGCAGTATCACCAAGCGATTCTGTCGCCGGGTCACTGACCAGGATATCGCTCAGATCAGCCACCAGTTGGAAGGAGGTTTCGGAGACCACAATCACGTAGTAAGTCTCTTCATCAACCAAGCCACCGATGGCATCGCCGCCACCACTATGGTAAATCACACTGTCGCCCGTGGTCAGACCATGGGCATAGCCGACATCGATGGTGTTGTCATCAATAACATCGGCAGCGGTATTGAGGCTGGAGCTCTCCACCACACCAAAGCGGTGATCATGGGTCGTTACCGCGCTGGTATCCAGTTCAATATAAACACCATCCGTCAAATCCGAGAGGCTCAACGCCAGGCGGATTGACGTCTCGTTCACCACATCCACATAGTAGCTCTGGCCGTCGGTCAACCCGCCAATCGCGACCGTATCACTGCCCTGATGGTAGGTCACCAGATCCCCGGAGCTCAGATCATGGTCCACACCAAGATCAATGATCACCTGGCTGTCGTTGATCTGTCCTGTCACATCAAGGCTGCTATCACTGACATATGAGAAAGTATGATCACTGCCGGCAAACTGACTCAGATCAAACTGAACATAGTCGCCAAGACTATCAATCAGTTTAATGGTGGTGCTGTCCACCTTTTCCACGGTGTAGGTCGCACTATCGGTGAGACCGATGTTGGTACTACCACTGCTATAGAGAACTTGTTCACCGGTTTCAAAACCGTGCTCAACGCCCAGATCCAGTTTGTTGATTGATTCGAGATGGAAATCCGTATCCACCGCGGCACTACCGGCACCGGCAGCGGCAACATCGGTGAAGTAGTCGACAGTGACGGTAACCCCACCTGCCGTCTCCAGGGTCACGACATTACCGGTAATCGACTGGATGTAATAGACGGTGCTGCCGTCATCCACGAGATCACCAACACCGATATCACTGCCACTGCGATAAAGAACTGCTTCGCCAACCACCAGTTCGGACGCATCCTCGACAATCAGGTCGTTCAATGAAGAGAGCTTGTACTGATCGCTGTCGACCAGTTCACTCGGATCGATGTTCAGCGACACGACATTGTTTCCGCTATCAAGCAAACGGAAGCTGTTATTGGAAAGCACATCGACGGTATAGGTGGCACCAGCCGTCAGGCCAAACAGGGTCGCAGAGCCATCATCGGCATCACCGAGGCTGTTGAGCGTATGGAACACAACCTGTTGCCCATCGGTGAATTGATGGCTGGCGGTAATCACTTCAGCGCTGCTCAGGTAATGCTCAGCCACATTGGTGGTCGTGAAATCAAGCGTAATCGCCGCGCCACCTGCTGTTGCGCTCAGTGAGAAGGTACCGTCACCGTTATCGATGGCAAAGTAGCTGTTACCGGAGGTCAGACCGCCGATGCTGACACCTTCGCCCGGGCTATAGGTCACACTGTCATTGGTGCTCAAACCATGCGCAGCCGCGAAGAAGATGTATTCATCCTGGCTGGTGGGGTCGAAGTCCACGGTAAAGCTGTTTGCAGGGGTATCTGTATCAACATAACTCAGATGATGTCCGGCCATATCCGCACTCGTGAAATCAAGCGTGATCACCCCGTCACCATCAGAGAGAGTGATGGTCTGAGAATCAATGACTGTCAAGGTATAGGTTGTGGTGCCGCCGTCATCGACTAAACCGCCCACATCGCTATCACCACCAGACGAATAAGTCACTGTATAGGTGTTGCCAACGGTCAGGCCATGAGCGGCATCCAGAACCAGATACTGATCCTGAATGATTGTATCGACACCCAGAGCATCAAGGCGATGACCGGTGCCGCTGGCGGCGGAGAAGTCAACCTCAACGGCCTGTCCTGCCATACCGTGTTTCAAGCTGATCACCTGTTCGGAAACAGCAATAACCGCGTAATCGGTCACACCGTCAAACGCAGCAATTGTTGTCCAGCCGGCGTTGTCATAGCTGACGGACTCACCCATCACCAGAGTGCGGCTCGCATCATCGGCCAGGAACAGATAACTGTCCTGAGTTGCGGTATTAACGCTGAAAGTTGTTGTAGCATCTTCGGACAGATGGAAGCTGTGCGCCCCGGTTGCCGTTGAATAATCAAATTCCACAGCCTCTGGGGAGCCATCATTGAGAGCCAGGGCAACGGTCAGGTCATCGAGAACGGAAACCAGATATTCTTCGCCGACAACCAGACCACCAATGTCACCGGTGCCACCATCGTAAATGATCAGATCATTATCGTTTAATCCATGCGCACCACTGAAGACCAGATACATACCCTGATTGGCCGTCACCAGATCAACGGTATCATTGCCAATGGTCAACTGATGGCTGGACGCCTCTTCGGTGCCTGAAAAATCATAGGTCAGAGCCGCATCACCGGATTCATAACTCAAACGGATGGTGTTGTCAGCCACCACTGTGACCACATAATCGGTGGCGTCTCCTAATCCGCCAATGGCGTCATTATCACCGCTGGTGTAGACCACTTCCTGACCATCGGTTAGAGCGCTGCCATCAACATCCAGAGTCGTACCGTTGCTTTGGTCCGCGATGGTAATGGTTTCAACATTGTCATCCCCATCAATATCCACCAGACCGTTATTCGGATTGAAACTGTTGTCATTTACCGTGACACGACTCAGGCTATGACCGCCGGTATCGCTGTTGCCACCAATACTGATCGAAATAAGATCGTCGCTCGATTCGCTGGTGGAAAGCTGTACGGATGTCGTCGTGACACTATAGACATAATAATTAAATCCCGAGGTCAAACCGGAGACAGCGGTTCCTTCATCGGCTGACAATTCATAGGTCACCCAATCTCCTGCAACAAAACCGTGGCCCGACCCCAAATTGATCCAGCCATTTCCTGCATTGGCGACCGTGGTGTCACTCGGAGCAAATTCAACCTCATTGGCTTCGGCTGCATCAAGAGTTACATCGAGATCTTCGGTCGAGGTCAGTGAGTAGGTCGTAGCCAGATTTGTCGGCACACCAATGTCAATGACAGTGCCATCCACCGCATCCAGTAACCGAATGGTCTGGGAATCCACCACATCCACATAATAGGTGGTTCCAATCACCAGATTGGTGACACTGTCGCCATCGCCGCTGTCGGAATAAATCACTTCCTGATTTTGCGTATAGGTGTGTGCCGACGAGAACGTAATGGTCGACACATAGCCACCAATGGCCGTTGTCGGATCAAAAATGAACGATTCGCTCTCCGTCTGTTGTTCGGCCAGCAAGGTGAAATCTTCAGCGGTACCGCTGATGGTCAGTGCAGTTGCGGCCTCGGCATTGGCCTGAGTCGACGCCAAGCGGATGTCGTTATCATTAACAACGATGACATAGTAGCCGTTGCCATCCACCAATCCGGTAACAGCGCTGCTGCCCTGTTGATAGGTCACGTAATCGCCGGAGGTCAGATCATGAGCATCAGCGAAACTGATGACGTTGGTTGTGAAATTGACATTTGAAGGCGACAACTCGGTGCGTGAAGCCAGGGTAAACGGATTGATCGCCACAACCGTACCGCCTGAGGTCAACTCAAAGGTATGCTCAAAGCCACTGGCAGCATCCCCGTTCAGATCGATCAGGTCCGGCAGGTAGGAAATAATGCTGTCACGGCTACCACTGACGCGAATACTGCGTTGGTCAACCACTGAAACATAGTAGGTTTCCCCCTCAATCAGTCCTGGGATCACAGCGCCACCATGGCTGCTGTAAACAACCGCCTGGCCGTCAATAAAGCCATGGTCGGCGGCAAAAGTGATCACACCGGAGGTGACAGAGTTTGCCGTGGCACTTTCCTCAATGCCGTCGTCACTGGTTAACGAATGGGTGAGTCCGGTGGCCGTTGACGCATCAATCTGCAGCACCACACCTTCAACGGCACTGATACCATCAGTGTGCAACGCTTCGGCTTTAGACGCCAAAGTGGCTGTATCTGTTGCCGTTGATGCCAGCATCACAGTGGTAGTGTTCACCACCAGCACTTTGTAACTGGAACCGGAGGTCAGGCCATTGATGGCCGTTCCTCCGCTGCTGGAATAAACCACCACATCGCCGGTAGTCAAACCGTGGGCTTCGCTGAATTCAATGGTGTAATTGCTGCTGTCCACCGCATCATCCGGTGAAAATTCCAATACTTCACTGGCATCGGCAAACGGATCAAAAAACGGAATTTCAACCGTCTTCACCGTCATATCACCAAGCAGTTCTTCAATATGGATATCACCGCTGTCGGTGTAGGCGGTAATGGTACCGCCTTCCAATTTGGTCAATAAGGCACGCTCACTTCCGATACCGGTACCGGCGTAAAGGCGCAAGTCAGTAGCATTGATGACATTACGGGTATCATCAGAAGCGCGTTCAATCGCCCCCTCGGTGTTAATCACGGTGGTCCCGCTATCGTTGAAGAGACTTCCTTCGAGAATCACCGTTTCACTGGAAATGATCTCCAATGACGCTTGATCGTAACCACTGAACTGAATGGTAATCGGATTATCAGCCGCGACCGTATAGGTACGCACATCCTTGACCGGCTGCCAGGTGGCAATTTCAGCATAAGACTGGTGTACCGGCACATACAACCAGAACGGTATCCATGTTTTTCCGACAAACGGCAACCACACATAGCCACCGTGATCTTCCCAGCGCCAGAAGGTTTTATCTTCCTGATAGGGATTTTCATCCTGCAAGCTGATCCCCAAAGTATCTTCCAGGTTATCCAGTTCGGAATCCGGCACATAACTGGACGCATCCATCTCTTCAGTGACGTACGAATAGGAGAAAACAAAATCCCCTGACGCCGGATCAGAACCGGTGGTGTAGTAATAGCCTTCGCGTAGAGCGGTCGGGTCGGTGTAGTAACTGCTGTGATTCCACGATTCATAGTCGGAATACGTTGTATCAATCTCGATCAACCACAGATCCAGAGAGTTGTCCCACTTCTTGTACACTTCAACAGCGGTCTTCTGCTGACCGGTGACCCAGGTGTAACGGAACTCATCGGTCGGCTGGTACTGTGTCGTCGTGCTGTCGGCAACCGTCTCAAGAATATTCCCGTCACCATCGGTAACAACAATATTGTCTCCGACGTGATGATAGACGGTGGTGCTGTCGGAGGCGGTGTCAATAATCTTGACCACGCCTTCGATCTCTTCACCAACATTGAGGTTATTGATGACGATCTCGTAGTTGCTGTTGTTGGTAATGGCGATCTGGCCATAGCCGTCCAGCGCCTGCAACGTCCCATTGCCGGTGCTGACAATTTCACCATAGAGCTGGATGAAACCGCCCTGAATTGAAATATCTCTGATCTCAATCTGATTGGTTTCGGCATTGTAGTACACCACATTGCCGACATTGACCGCATTATCGCCAAGATCAAGCCGATAATACGGACTGGGGCTTTCACCGTTTTCAATCTTCTGATGGTAATCCTGCTCATAGCCGTCAATGGCACTTTGCAGGGCATCCCCTTCAGCAGTGCCGGAGGCGGCCAGGGTAATGCTCTTATCCTTATAGCCACTTTGAACGTAGCCGTTGATATTGAGATACTTGGCACTGATGAAGACCTTGTTGCCGGCAATTAACGAGCCGCTGTTGGCACCACTCTCGACAGAGTCCACCGTCGATTCAACGTTGGATACAATGGTTGAACCATTGGTAACCCCCGATGAACTGGAGACGACATAATCTCCGTCAGCATTCTGAACCACGGTAATGTTATCGCCGTCATCGACATTACTTCCGGCAGCATTTTCCACACTACCCCAATCGGTATCGGGATCGCCGCTGATATCCTGAATCACCGGAATGCTCGATTGGACAAAATCCTGTCCGGCATAGAAATTGACCACATCACCACTGATGGTGATACTTTCCTCAAGATCCTCGACACTGCTCCACAGGTAGATACTGCCCTCGGTAGAAACATCGATACTGCCATTGAGGTTACTGATATCACCACTGACCTCAATGCTCGGTGTGCCGATATTCTGCACGGTAATGGAAGGATCTTCGGCCGTCGCACTTTCAATACTGACGAAGTTCGCCAAGCTGGCGATTTCAGCAGTGTCGAGCTCACGGTAGTTGATGCGGATATAACCGCCGCCGTATTCCGGAATGATCAGGTCTTCAGTGCGCAGATAAAAATCACTGTTGTTGATGATATCAATCGAAGTGTCACTGTTGGCGATCAATTCACCGCTACCATTGCCGGTAAAGGTGGTGCCGCGAATCACAATATCACCGGAAGAGGCCTGAATATCATCGACATTGATGAAATCGACGATGGTGCCGTCATCAAGATCGTCACGCAATGTCTCAAGTAAAGTGATCTGATAATCAAACTCGGCGTACTGATCGGTGCCTTCGTAGGAATCTCGAATGGCCGTAATCTTGTCAATCCGATCATCGATGGCGGCCAGCAGATCACTGCCCCCTTCAATGGTGTAGTCAACGCCGTCGGAGAAGGCGATCTTGACGCCACTGGCCAGGGTGACAACGCTCAGCTCCGGATCGTTGTCCGGATCGTAATCGCTCGGCGGCCAATTGCCAGAAGCATCACTGACCAGAAGCACCTGTTTATTATGAATGCCCGCTTCGACGGTTCCGCCGACAGCAACAGATGCAGAGCCGGACTCTTCGCCGCCATTGCCCCCTTCGATCTCCATGGAACTGTCGTCATCACCGATCAGATCATCCAATTCAGAAAGCAGTTCACGATAGAGGTCTTTGCCGGTTCCCTTACCAACCACATCGATGTTACCCATTTCCGCAGTCAGATAGGTGTCTCCACCGCTACCGACCCAGGCGCCGTCTTCAATGGTCAGGGTGCTGTTCTGCTCCAGGATACCATCGGCTTGCGGATCGGTGTCGATGGGTACCGCCGTCTTATTCCACAGTTCGGTACGCGCTTTGATGTTGAGGTCATTAACGTTACCGTTGCGGTCCTGACCGGCCATCAGGGCGACATCGCCTTCAGCGGTCAATACAGCACCGTTTTCAATCACCACATCATTGGAGGACGTCACATCAGCCGTCGCATCCCCCTGGGCATAGCCGGAAAGACCATAGGTTTTAGCATTGGCATGCGCTTCAATGGTGGCATCGGTCATGGAGAGCACTTCAATATCACCCGCCGCCGTCAGACTGGCAGCACCGATACGCACTTCACCAACATTGACATCATTGGTAATTTCCGACTCGGCCAGTGCAATAGAGATCGCGCCGCCGCTGTCGAGTTTGACCAGATCGGTGACATCGAGATCATTGTAGGTCGCCAGAGACAGGGTTTGGCTCTCATCTTCGCTGACCAGTTCGACGCCATCGCCAACGGTGACCAAGGTGGTGTTGGAAATCGCCGTTGTACTGGACGCTGCTGCCGCATTCAGCGCGCCACCGGCACCGGCATCGACGTTGTAGCCGTTTTCGCCATCGACATTTTTGTTGATGATATTGGTGGCATCGAGACTGATCGATTGGGCCTGAACAGACACGCCATCCGCCACATCGACATCAACATCTGCGGTCACTGTATTCTCGGCATAAGCACCACTGGCCCCAATCGCTGCCGCCTGCAGGCTGTCCGTGACACTGTCGAACTCTGCCGTGTGCTGCGCCTGAACGGACAGGCTGTTAACGGTCAGGTCGGCATTGCTGCCCAAAGAAACACTTGTGTCACTGGTATTAACGGTTTCCGCATTGGCCGCCGAACCGGAGATCACCCCGCCACTACCGGCGGTGGCCGCAGCCAGGTTGTCGTCCGTCGCATCTATGGTCAGGATGACATCATTGGCGCTGATCACAACCGAACTGCCAATCTGCGTCTCGACGGTGGTATCGGATTCACTGGTCGCCGAGGCCGCACCGACACCAATCAAACCAACAGAACCGCTATTGGCTTCCGCATATTGGGCGATATCCGTAGCGCCATTCATGGTCAGGTCACCCGTGAGGGTCAGGGTTGAACCGCTGCCAATGGCGCTGGTCACCGTACCGTCGTTTTCCGTTGAGCTGGAAGTGGAATCCACGCCGATCAGCGCGCCACCTGTTGAACCGATAGCCGTGGCTTCGGCAGCGTAGTCGGCCGTGGTGCCTTCGCTGTCCGTGTAATGATCCCGTCCCGCCGTAACCGTGACATTGGCCGCCGTAATGGTCCCATCAAGTTGAGCGGTCACATCGCTGGACAACAGAGTCTCGGCCTGAGAAACACCAACCGAAGCCAGACCGGCATTGATACCAAGGACATCGGCCACGGCCTGCTCGTTGGACTGGGCATCCACTGTCACCGTACCGGACACATTGACCACCGCATCATCGGTCGAGGCATCGACCTGGGTGGAGATCTCCGATCGGGCTACGTTGTAGGCCCCGGAGCCGATCCCGGCGGAAAGCGCTTTGACATCGGTTTCAGCAACGCCATTGGCCTCAGCACGAATGGTGACAGCGTTGGTGTTGGTAATTTCACTGTTGGCATCCATGGATGCCGAGGTGGAGCCACCGATGGTGGCATAAGCTTCCGAGGTTCCTGCGGCAATACTGCCGACCGAGGCCCCGAGGCTTTGGGCGAAAATTTTCTGATCAGAAGTAGCGGTAATGTTCACTTGATCCGCAGAAGTGACGGTCGCCTTTTCCACACTGGAGGTTCCCGCCATTCTGGCAGTGGTGTCATTGGTGATGTTGGTGTTGACAATGGCGGCACCGAGCGCAGCACCGAGTGCCCCGGACAAGCTGATGGCCACACTGTCGACACTACTGTTGTCTTCAGCGGTCAGGGTCACATCATCACCAGCGCTCAACGTCGACAAGCCGGTCACTTCGGCCGTGATGTCATTGTCGATATCATTGGTGGTCACCGAGGCATTGAGTGCCGCTCCACCTGCCACGCCAATCCCCAGCGCCAGGGAGGCGATCTCTGCCGCGGAATCCGAGGTAACGGTGATGTCACCAAGGGTTGAGGTGACATCCGAGTTGTCAATGGACGCTGTAATCATGTTGCTGATATCACTGTCCGCTGCTGCGGCACTGCCGGCAGCCAGCCCCGCCCCGCCGACACTGCCGGCAAACGACAGAATATTGGCAGTCAAGTCAAAGGAGGTATCACTGAGGGAATCTTCAAGACTGGTCACCACATCATCCGGCAACAGACTGTTTTCCAGATAATCACTCAACGTCGGTGCCAGTTCCTGAGCAGAGACCGTAATATCACCACCGGCGGCAACATGGGCGTTGCTGATGGTGGCGGTGGTTTCGTTGTCCAATTCGTTAAGGGTCACCGAAGCCTGACCGGACACACCACCTGAACCGGTCAAACCAGCGGCCAGGGTGCGCACCACACTTTGCGAGATCGACGACAGAGCAACGCCACCCGCCACGGCATCAACATCCGACTGGGTAATTGCCGTGGACACGGTGTTGGCAATGGTGCTTTGTGCAATCGCCGCACCACCGGCCACTGTGCCTGAAGCAGAGACACCCACGGCAATGGCATCGACGGTGGAATCGTCACTGGCCGTAAGGGAAACACCCTGTGCCACATCAATATCGGAGCGTTGTGCCCCGTCATTGACAATGGAGGCGTCAACCAGATTTTCGATGTCATTCACGCTCAACGACAACTGGGCGGAAACCGCGCCGGAAGCCGACACACCGGCAACAAAACCGAGGATGTTACTGTCAGACTCAGCGGTTTCGATCAGAGAATCGGCCTCAACGGTTGATCCGGCGACTTGAGAACGAATGATGTTACTGATTTCATTGTAGCCGACCATGCCGGACAGGCTGGCACCACCCGAGGCGGCAATACTCAGCCCCAGGGAGCGAATGGAGGAACTGTCGGAAGATGTCACGGTCACATCGCCACCGGTCATCACTGTGGAACCATCTTCAACCAGAGATTCGACCTCGTTGGTAATCACATTGCCGTAACCGGCCAAGCTGGCTGCAACCGTTCCGGAAGCCCCGACACCCACCGTCGCCGAGATGATCCCGGCACGTGATTCGCTGGTCAGACTGAGATCGGCATCGCCATTGGTGATAGTGCCATCAGACTCGCGTCCGGCACGCACCGTCGAATCGGCCACGTCGGCGACAATACGATTGTCAATGACGTTACCGGTAAAGATGTTGTCAAACGCGGCCATACCGGAACCGGAGACACTGACATTAAGCGACAGGATATTGGTATCCAGATCAATCGGACTGTCGGTCAGAGCATCGCTGATATCGGCATCGTATTTATCCGGCACCAGCCAGTCCGGAATCAGGCTCGGCGCCACATCTCCGGCATAGAGACGGACATCATCACCGGCATTCACAGTAGAATCGGCAATCACCGAGGCCACCGTATTGGTGATGCTGTTGCCGAGAACCGACGCGGTAAAGGCGACATCGCTGGAGGCGGACACGCCCAGGGACAGCGTACGGATAATGGCGGAAGATTCTGCACTCATCTCCACGGTGGAATCACTGTCGACCGTTGATCCCTTCACAGCGGTACCAATGGTGTTACTGACCACATTGGCGGCCAGCACAATACCAACCGCACCACCGCCACCGGAAGCGGCCACACCGAAGCCAAGGGCATCAATGGTTGAACTGTCGTCCGCCGTCATCAACACGGAACCTGACGCGTCAACGTTTGATGCCAAGGTGCTCTGTTTGACAATCTCGCCATCCTCACGCACCGTCAACTCATCAGCGATGGTGGCGATAACGGTGTTGGTGATGGTATTGGCGACCGTGGTGGTTTGGACCCCGGTAATACCGGTTGCCGCCACACCACCGGCGAAACTGAGAATATCGGCATTGGAATCGGCATTGAGATAAACACCCACGCCGTTCAGAGTCTCAAGCACGTCGCCATTGGCGTCGAGCACATCATAACTGTCGCTGCCTGCGGTGATCGACGATCCGGCCACCTGTGCCCCGATCAAATTGGTGATCACATTGGCCCCGACCAGAATGGACACGGCACCGGTTCCTGAAGCGGCAACCCCAAGGCCCAGTGAACGGATCGTCGAGTTGTCAGAGGCATCCAGAGCCACCGAGCCGCCGGCAAGGACTTCGGCATTTTCAGCAGTCGCAGTCACCGTATTGGTGATCACATTGCCGAAACCGGAAGCATCGAGGGCAAAGCCACCCGTCGCCGCAACACCCACTGTCGCCGAGATAATCCCGGCTTTTGATTCGGTGACCAGATCAATATCCGCAGTCGCATTGGTGATCGTACCATCGGCGGCACGCCCCGCTCTGACCACAGAGTCGAGCAGATGGGTGGCCACGGTATTGTCGATCAGATTGCCGGTAAAGATACCGTTAAGCGCCGTGATCCCGGACCCGGATACACCAATATTCAATGACAGAATGTTGGTATCCAGATCAATCGGACTGTCGGTCAGAGCGGCGTTGATATCGTCCATATTGCCGGCAGGTACCAGCCAGTCCGGAACCAGACTCGGTGCCACATCACCGGCATAAAGGCTGATATCATCTGCGGCATCCACCGTGGAATCGTCAATGACCGAGGTCACGTTGTTGGTGATACTGTTGCCGAGAATGGTCGCGGTAATCGACACGTCGCAGGTTGCCGAGACGCCGAAGGACAAGGTGCGGATAATGGCCGACGACTCGGCGGTCATATCCAGCGTCGATTCCGTATCCACCGTCGATCCCTTGATCGAAGTCCCGATGGTATTGCTGATCACGTTGGCCGCGATGACCACGCCGACGGCACCACCGGCACCGGAAGCAGCCACGCCGAAACCAAGCGCATCCACCGTGGAGCTGTCCACGGCGCTGATTATTACGGAACCATCAGCGTCCACGCTGGAAGCGTTACCCGACTCATCCTCTTCAATGGACGCCATCACGGTGTTGACGATGGTATTGGCCACCGTGGTGGTCTGTACACCCGTGACCGCCGTTGCCGCCACCCCACCAGCGAAACTGAGGATATCCGCATCGGCATCGGCACTGAGATAGACGCCGACATTCGTCAGAGTCTCAATCACATCATCGTCGGCATCATGCACCTCGTAGCTGCCGCTACCTGTGGTCACCGAGGAGGCAATGATCTGGGCCTTGACCGCATTGGTGATGACATTGGCGCCCACCACAATGGAAACTGCCCCGGTTCCTGAACCGGCAACTCCGATCCCCAGGGAACGGATCATCGAATCATCCACCGCCTGCAGGGCAACACAGCCACCGGTAGTCACGTCGGAACCGTCTGAAACCGTTGCCGAGACCGTATTGGTGATCACGTTACCAAAGCCGGTCGCATCCATCGCAAAGCCGACAGCCGCCGCCACACCGATGGTGCCGGACAGGATACCGGAGGACGCCAGGCTGGCCAGCTCCACGTTACCGCTGCCGGTCATATCGTAGTCCGTGGCATCAATGCCGTCGCTGTCATCGTAGGTTGCCGACTTCACCGCACCACTGAACACGGTTGAATCGGCAATGTCAGTGATCACATTGTCGGTGATCAGGTTGCCGGTAAACGCGCCGTTAATCGCGGCCCCACCGGACCCGGACACACTGACATTGAGCGACATGATGTTGGCCGTGCTGTCGATGGGCGTATCATCCAGAGCATCGTCAATCGCATCGGACATGGAGGAATCGGTGATGAAATCAGCCAGTTCTGTCAAGAAGTCCGGTACAAGACTTGGTGCCTCTTCCAGAGCTGTCAGCTGAACATCGCCTGCCGCGGCAACCGTCGAATCGCTGATGATCGCCGACGTATCGTTGTTGATCTCATTGCCTAGGGTTGTCACCTGAACGGCAAAGCCGCCGGAACCGGATACACCCACAGCCAGGGTGCGAATGATTGACGAGGAATCGGCATCGAGAACCAACGAACCGGTAGTCTCCACAACACTGTCGCTGACTTCGGTTTCCGTCGTGTTGGTGATGACATTGGCGGCAACCGCCGCACCGACGGCACCACCACCGGTCCCGGACACACCCACAGCCACCGTATTGATCTCGGATTCATCCCGTGCCGACAGGGTGATATCGCCACCGGCTGACACATCAGACCCTTGCAGGACATTGCCGTCCTCATCCTTGGTCGCACTGATCGCCGCCCTGGTGGTGTTGGTCACCACATTGCCTGACAGCGACAACAGCCCTGAAGCGATACCGGAAGCGGCGACACCCACGGTCAGACCGAGAATATTTGCATCATTTGTGGCCGTCAGATCCAAGGTCGAACCGCTGTTGACGTTGGACCCTTCAATCTCGGTAATCACCTGATTAGTGATCACATTGGCACCGATCAGGGCACCGACGGCAACAGCCCCGGTTCCGGCGACGCTGACTGCGGCGGAACGAATTTGCGAAACATCACTGGCACTCAGAGCAATCGCACCGTCCGCAGCTTGCGTCGTCACAACGGAGCCATCCTCAATGGTCGCCGACAGCCGGTTGCTGATGACGTTACCGAACCCAGTGGCCTGAACCGCAACGACTCCAGAGCCGGCCACACCGACGGTCAAGGCGAGAATTCCAGCATCGGAAGTGCTATCCAGAAGGATATTGCCACCGGTTGACGTCACCGTCGAATCAACAATTTCCGTGGTTACGCTGTTGGTGATGGTATTGCCAGTAAACGCGCCGCTGACCGCCACACCGCCGGTACCGGCCACACTGACGTTGAGAGACAGAATGTTGGTGTCAAGATCAACGGGCGAGCCGGACAATGACGCTTCAAGCCCCTCTTTGGTCTCATCGTCGAGAATGTAGTTACCAATTTCGTCCATCAGCGGCACCATGCTCGGTGCCTCTTCCGCCGCCGACAGGCTGATATCTCCAGATGTGGTCACGGTTGACCCGCTGATCGCGGCACTGGTGTCGTTGGCAATGGAGTTCCCCAGCACGGTCATCTGCACCGCAGCGATACCGGAACCGGACACGCCCACGGCGACGGTACGGATAATCGATGACGAGGTGGAGTCCAGACTCAGACCACCATCGGATTCGAGCACTGTGCTACCAACCTCAGTCGCGGTGGTATTGGCAATGACATTGCTGGAAACTGCCGCACCGAACGCGCCGCCGCCGGTTCCCGAGACCCCGACAGCAATGCTGTTGATTTCAGAGTCATCGGTCGCTGCCAAACTGACCGAGCCACCGGCATCCACTGTGGATCCACCGGCAATTGTCTCTCCGATGTCCACGGCGATACCGGCCAGTGCATCCGCCAGGCTGGCCGCCAGTTGAATGGTGCCGTCAACATCGGGATCGGCGGACGTGATCACATAGTAGGTAACACCGTCTTCCAGACCGGCAACATCCACACCATTGCCGTTGCTGTAGGTCAGAGCATCGCCAGTTTCAAGACCATGCCCAGCCTCCAGATGGATGCTGTCAGTTGCGGCATTGACATCGTCTGCCACATCAAACGACACTTTGCTGCCAGCTTGCGGCGACAACAGACTGTTGGTATCTGCAGCACCGAGATCAATGGCCACCCCATTGGCAGCATCATCACTGCTGGCGGCCAGTTGGATGGTGCTGCCGGAACCAACAATGGCGTAATACGTAGTTCCATCGCTCAGACCGTCGATCATTTCATCACCGTCGCGGTGATAGACCAACTCATCACCGGTTGACAGACCGTGTCCGCTACCCAGCAAAATCGTATCCGCATCCCCATCTACGGCAGCAGCGGCGTCAAATGTCACTGTCGAGCCATCCCCAGCGACCAGGCCGCTGTTGGTGTCGACATCGTAGAGATCGACGACGTTGGCGGCGACGGCATCGTCCCGGTTTGCGGCAAGTTGAATCGCTCCATCGCTGCCGACAATCACGTAATAGGTGGTTCCGTCTTCCAGACCGCCAACGGCTTTGTCGCCACTACGGCTGTAAACAATGGCATCGCCGGTCTCAAGACCATGGTCGCGGCCAAGGGTAATGGTGTCACTGTCGGTATCAACGGCATCTGAGATGATGAAATTGCCCTGACCACCGTTGATGGAACTCAGGCTCTGGCGCAGCCCACTGCCGTCGACAATGCCTGCGACAGTGGTATTACTGATCACGTTGCCGGTCAGTGACAGCAGTCCGGCAACAGCACCCGACCCGGCCACACCGACGGACAGGCCGAGAACGCTGCTGTTATTGAGTGCGGTCAGGTCTATCGTTGAACCGCTGGCCATACTTGAACCGATCACCTCAGCGGCAATCTCGTTGGCAATCACATTGGCACCGATCAGAGCACCGATGGCAACAGCGCCGGTTCCAGCCACGCTGACTGCGGCGGAACGGATTTGCGAGACATCCTGCGCCGTGAGGCTGATGGCTCCATCCACGGCATCGGTCTCAACATGCGAACCACCACTGATGGTAGCGGTAATGTCATTGACAATCACATTACCAAAGCCGGTGGCGTTGACGGCCACCGCACCACTGCCGGCCACGCCGACGGTCAACGCGACGATCCCGGCACGTGAGTCCGTGGTCATGACGACATCACCGGCTGTGGAGGTGACCGTCGAATCATCGATCAGCGTTGCCACGTTATTGGTGATGGTGTTGCCGGTAAAGGCACCGTTCACCGCCACACCACCGGTTCCGGCAACACTGACGTTGAGCGACAGGATATTGGCCGTTGGGTCGATGGGTGTTCCGGCCAGAGCATCTTCAAAGGCGCTCAGGGTTTCGGCATCCAGCAGGTATTCGCTGACCACGCCGAGCAACGGATCCATGGTCGGGGATTCTTCTGTAGCGCTCAGCAGCACATCGCCGACGGCGGTAATGGTGGAACCACTGATCTCGGAACGCGTCGTGTTGGCAATGGCGTTGCCCAGCACGGTCAGCTGTACGGCGACACCGCCCGAGCCGGAAACACCGACAGCCACAGTGCGGATAATGGATGATGAAAGAGCGTTAAGCGACAGCGAACCACCGCTGGTCATTGTGGTGCCGCTGACTTCCGTTTCCGTGGTGTTGGCGACCACGTTGCTGGCCACAGCGGCACCAAAAGCGCCGCCACCGGTGGCGGAAACGCCGATGGCGATACTGTTGATTTGCGAATTATCCTCTGCCGACAGGCTGATCGAGCCGCCCGTGGTGATGGTCGAATCAGTGCCGCCCTCATCCTCTTCACTGGTGATGGCGGCGCGGGTGGTATTGGCGATGACATTACCCGATAACGACAACAGACCGGACACCGCACCGGAACCGGCCACGCCGACGGTCAGGCCGAGGATATTGGCATTATTTTCAGCGTCAAGATTCAGGGTCGAACCACTGGTAACGGTGGAACCGGAAATTTCGGCCACCACGCTGTTGGCAATGACGTTGGCACCAATCAGGGCACCGACGGCCACCGCGCCGGAACCGGAAACACTGACCCCGGCGGAACGGATTTGTGACACATCCGTGGCCACCAGACTGATCAGGCCATCCGCAGCCTGGGTTTCAACCTCGGAACCGCCACTGACCCTGGCGCTGATCCGGTTGGCAATCACGTTACCGAAGCCGCTGGCATCAACAGAGACACCGCCGGAAGCGGCGACACCAACGGTCAGCGCCACAATGCCGGCGCTGGAGGTACTGGTGAGAATCACATCGCCGTCAACGGAGATCACCGTCGAATCATCGATCTGCGCCGTGATGGAATTGGCGATCACATTGCCGGTGAAGGCGCTATTAACAGAGACACTGCTCGATGCGGCCACACTGACATTGAGCGACAAAATACTGGCGGTGGGATCAAAGGGCGTACCAGCCAGAGCGTCTTGCAAATCGCTCAGAGTATCGGCATCCAGCAGGAACTCACTGAGAATCTCCAGCAACGGGTTCACCATCGGCGGCTGCTCCGAGGCACTGATCACCACATCGCCCTGTGCCGTTACATCCGAGCCACTGATGGTTGCACTGGTGCTGTTGGCAACCACATTGCCCAACGCCGTCACCTGTACGGCAAACCCGCCGGAACCGGCCACGCCAATGGCTGCGGTGCGGATAATGGAAGAAGAGATTGATTCCACGGTCAGGCTGCCGTCTGTTTCCAGATCGGTATGGCTGATCATGGTCTGGGTATGGTTGGCAATGACATTGGTGGCCAGGGCCACGCCCACTGCACCACCGCCACTGGCGGACACGCCAATGGCAATACTGTTGACTTCGGAATTATCTTCCGCAGACAGGGTCACATCGCCACCGGCATCGACGGTACTGCCAATCAGAGCTGTTTCACCCAGATCAATCGCAATGCCGTCCAAGGCATCGGCCCGGGTTTCGGCCAGTTGAATGCTGTCGCCATCGACAATCACATAATAGGTGGTGCCATCTTCCAAACCCTCGACATCCGCGCCGCTTTCGCTGCTGTAGACCAGGGCATCGCCGGTTTCCAAGTCGTCAACGGACGATACGTTGATGGTATTCGCGTCCGCATCAACATCGCCGGACTGAGAGAAGGAAACCTTCGTTCCCCCTTCCGCAGCCAGCAGACTGGTGGTATTGGTAGTGCCGAGATCAACGGCAACGCCGTTGGCGGCATCGTCACTGCTGGCGGCAAGCTGGATGCTGTTATCGGCACCGACAATCACGTAATAGGTGGTCCCGTCGTCCAAACCGCCGATGGCCTGCTCGCCGTCACGGTGGTAAACCAGTGTGTCACCGGTAACCAGCCCGTTGTTTGCGCTGAGCTGGATGGCATCGTTCTCCTGATCAACATTACCGGCGGAGAAAAGGATGTCCGACTCCTCTTCCGTCGTCAATCGACTGGTCGTGTTGGCGGCTTGCAGATTGATAGCGTTACCGGCCAGAGCGTCGCTGCGGGTAGTCGCCAACTGGATCACACCATCGGAGTCAACGATGACATAATAGGTGGTGCCATCGTCCAAACCGCCGACGGCCTCGCCGCCACTGCGACGGTAGATCAGGCTATCACCGGTTTCAAATTCGGCATCGCTGCCCAGCGTGATGGTATCGGCGTCCAGATCAATGCGATCCAGAGCAAAACTACCTTGAACCCCGCCCATGGAGCTCAGGGTTTGTTGCAGCCCGCCGCTATCGCTGATTCCAGCAAAAGTGGTGTTGCTCACCACGTTACCCGACAGCGATACCATGACCGACACGGTGCCGGAACCGGCGACACCGGTGGTCAGACCGAGGATATTCGAGGCGTTGGATGCGGTAACATCAAGGGTGGAACCACTGGTCACTTCGGAACCGGAGATCTCACTGATCACGCTGTTACCGATGACGTTGACACCAACCAACGCCCCGACGGCTACGGCACCGGAACCGGAGACGCTGATGCCGGCTGAGCGAATCACCGACGTATCGTCAGCACTCATGGCCACGGCACCGGCGGTTGCTTCGACATCCGACTGATCGGAGATCAGAGCTTTGGTACTGTTGGCAATCACGTTACCGAAACCACTGGCATCGACGGACACTTCACCGGAAGCAGCCACACCGACGCTGAGGAAAATAATGCCGGCGTTGGTATCACTGTCGAGGACAATATTTCCTGTGTCCGAAGTGACATCGGAACCGACAATCGCACTGCTGACACTGTTGCTGATCACATTACCGGTAACCACGGTATTCACGGCCACAGTACCGGAAGCGGCGACACTGATGTTCAGGGCGAGAATATTGGCGTCGAGTTCAATAGGACTGCCTTCAAGGGCGGCGTCGAATGCCGCCGTGTATTCTGCCGGAAGCAACCAATCGGGAACCAGACTCGGATCATCATCCTTGGCCACCAGGCTGATGGCGCCGACGGTGTTGACCACGGAATCGCTGATGATAGCGCGGGTGGTATTGGCCATGATATTGCCCATGGCGCTGACCTGCACCGCCGTGGTACCGGAACCGGCCACACCAAGGGACAACGCATGGACCCCAGCGGATGAATTAGCGGTGAGATCAAGAGCGGCACCGCCATCGACTTGGGAGCCTTCGATTCGCGCTTCAATGGTATTGATAATATCGTTGTTGGTCAGGCCGACACCGACCGCGGTCGTGCCGGAGCCGGAAACACCAAAGGCCAGAGCATCGATCGTTGAGGTATCCTCTGCGCTGATGGCGATGCTGCCACCGGCGTTGACGACACTTTGCGTGTCATCGTCATCATCCTCAATCATGGCGCGGGTAGTATTGGCAATAATATTGGCGGACAGCGACGTCATAACTGACGTGGTTCCCGTAGCGGCCACACCGCCGCTGAAACTGAGAATGTCCGCGTCATTCAAGGCCGTGAGGCTCAGATCCCCACCACTGGTGACGGTACTGCCCGTGATCAGCGCCTCGACATGATTGACAATAACGTTGGCACCGATCAACACCGAGACTGCGGTACTTCCGGATGCGGCAACACTCAAGGCCAGAGCACGAATTTGCGATTGGTCCTGAGCCCCCACATCAACGGCATCGGCACTGATCAGGGTCGAACCTCCATTGATCACCGCAGAGGTATTGTTGGTAATCACATTACCGAACCCGCTGGCCTGCACCGCCGTGGTCCCGGAACCAGCGACACCGACACTCAGGGCGATGATGCCCGAATCGGAAACACTGTCGATCACGATATCGGCCTCGCTGTTGGTCACAGTGCCATCGTCCTCGACACCGGCGCGAACCGTTGAATTGCTGATGGTACTGGTCACGGTATTGGTGATGACGTTACCCATCACGGCGCCGCTGATTGCTCTTGTACCGGAACCGGCAATGCTGATATTCAACGCCAGAATATTGCCGTCGAGTTCAATCGGGGAACCATCCAGTGCTTCATCGACAGCCGTCTGCTGCTCGGCCGTCAGCATCCACGACGGTGTGATCAGCGGTGCTTCGTCACTGGCCGCAACCAGCACATCATCACCGGCCGTTACCGTAGAACCGCTAATTTGGGCCGTGGTGACATTGGTCACATCGTTCCCCAATGCCGAGACCGATACCGCATTGGTACCGGAGCCGCTGACTCCCAGACCAAGAGTACGAATAATTGACGATGAAGACGCCGCAACCGAAACATTGGAGGCCGCCGTCACCGTCGAAGCGCTCACTTCTGCGTCGACATGATTGGTGATCACGTTGGCTCCGATGGCAACTCCGCCCGCCGTCGTTCCCGATCCGGCGCCACCGAAAGCCAGGGCATCAATCACCGAGCGATCCGCAGCCGCGACCGTCACCTGCCCTTGGCTGTCGACATCGGCACCGTCAGCAATAGCGGCGGTGATATCGTTATCGATGACATTGACGGCAATACCAGCTCCTGCGGCATTTTTACCCGATGCAGCACCACCAATGGCCAGGTTGACAATCTGCCCACCGCTAACACCGTCAAGACTGACACCAAGCAGATTATCATTGATTTGGTTGAGACCGTCATCCGTCAACGGAGAACTAAAGCCCGCCTGAACGGTCACATTGCCGTCCGCATCCACGGTCATCCCATCGATGGTGGCCTCAATCTCTTTGCCCAAATACACGGTGCTGACCGAGGCGCCGACGGCCGTCGTCCCGGCACCGGCAAAGCCGCCGCCGATGCTGACAATCGTCGAACTGTCGCTGGCATTGACTCCAAGCGTACCGCCCGAAGCAACATGCACACCGGTGGTCGCGTTGCTTTCCTGTTCTTCGTCGTTGGTGATACCGGCGCGGACACTGTTATTGACCACAGTAACGGCAACAGCGCCGCCCAAAGCAAACTTATCGGCACCACTGCCACCAATGGCCACAGTCACCAGTGTTTCATTGGCCGTCGCATCAACAACCACATCCGAACCCGCCTCAACCGTAGAGCTGTCGATCACGGCTTCGCTGTCATTCCACATCAGGTTGATGGCGATCCCGGCACCAACAGCGCCCTTGCTGGAAGCGGACAGGCCCCCTGCCGTTGAGACACTGGTGGTCGTGTCGTCAGTGGAAACCGTCGCTGTACCCGCAACTTGAATGCTGCTCGGAGTGACGGAAAGAACCGTACCTTCATCATCGGTATCCACTGTGGCACCAATGCGTGACGAAATACTGTTGGCAACAATATTCAAGGCGATGGCACCGCCCACGGCAACCTTGTTCGCCCCGGCACCGCCGACAGCGGCCGTAATCAGTGTGCTGTTTTCCACCGCCTCGACGGTCAGATTGCCGCCAATCGAAAGGGTCGACCCTTCAACGACCGCGGCAACATCGTTTTCCACATAGTTGAGGGCAAAGGCGAAGCCGATACCGGCGGTTTTGCCATAGCCGAACGCGCCGGAGAAACTGTAGATCGACGAGCTGTCCTCGGCGGTCAACGTCACATCACCGCTGGTTGACAGAGCTGCCGTCAGTTGACTGTCGATAATTTCAGCTTCGACCGTATTCTGAATCAGGTTGACGGCCACCGTGCCGCCAACGCCATAGCCTTTTTCGCCACCGCCACCGGTGGCAACACCGACGCCAGCCACCGCCGTGATGATCAAACTGTCGGACAGGCTGCCTAGAATCACATCACCGCTGTAGGTGATTGAAGAGACATCTTCAATACGGGTTGAGACGGTATTGTGAATATCGCTAAAGGCAATCGCCGCACCGACACCGGCTTTACCGCCGAAACCACCGGCACCAGCCACCTGGATAATGTGGGTACTGTCGGTCGCGGAAAGTATCAGGTCGCCAGCGATCTCTCCCGAGGCATTTTCCAGGTAGGCTTCTGTGGTTGCACCGCTGTAGCAGAAGGACAGCGATCCGCCCAGAGCGTAGCCGCTGCGCCCCTTGGCACCACCGGCTCCGGCAGTCACGGAAACAACCAGCCCGCTGCGTACGGCATTCTCAATCAATTCATCCAGATGCAGTGTCGTGCCATTCACATAGGCGGCTGTGTCCCCGGTGAGGATATTGATCGCAGCAGCTCCGGCAATACCGACCGATTTCCCCTGACCGGTGGAGCTCGACAGCGCCACCGACCCGGCCAGGGTACACAGCAACGTGCTGTCTACCGATTGCAGAGTCAGAGTGCCTGCTGTAAAGCTGTCGATATTCTGCATGTAAGCCAAGGCATCTTCATGCACCACATTGACGGTAAATGCCCCGGAAATACCATAGCCTGATTTAGACTGGTTGGTTGTTTCGGTCGCCTTCTCAATGGCATCGACAGCACCAGTGACATTATCCGTGACCTTGCCCGATTCCTTCATCTCCGTCAGCATACTGGCCATACGCGTTTGCCAGTTCAGCAAGTCCTTGTCGGACTTGCTGCTGCCGTCCGAACCCTGAGTACCACCGGTACCGTTAAACGGCGTGACGGAAGGATTATCGTCGGTCGGCGCTTCAGCGGTCGTCGTCTTAGGTGAGGCACTGGCTCCGGCAACGGCAAAAGTGCCGATGAAGCCTCCATTATCCGCCGTCACCATCGCATCACCTTCGACAATGATGATACCGGACGCGGCTTCCTCGCCGGTTTCATCACCGATAATCGCCTGAGTGTCGCGCAGGGTGACACTGACACCCAACGAGGCACCGATGCCAACACTTTCAGAGCGGGCCACGGCACCGGCCACAGTGATCACATAGCTGTCATCGCTGGCATCGACAAACAACGATGCACCATTGGCATCCTCATCTGCAACTTCGCCGCTGCCAACAACGATGGTTGAACCGTTATCAATCTGGGCCGTGGTGGTATTGTTGACGATATTGCCACCAAACGCGCCGTTAAATGCGACATTTCCGGCCTTGCCGCCAGAGGTGAGCAACAACACGGCCAACGTTTCGTTGTCGGCATCCACTTCCAAGCTGTCGGCATACAGGGTGACACCTTCCTCAATGGTCGCAGCAACATTATTTTCATACCAGAACACGCCGATACTGGCACCAACGCCGCTGCCGCCATCGGCACTTTTCACGCCATCGCCGAAACTGGTGATATTGAAGTCGTAGTTGCCGACCATGGTCGCCGTGTGATTGACACTGGCCGCTTCGACCACAACATCCCGGTCGCCGCTCTGGTAATCGGTGCCGTCGCTGCCGGTATTGTTCTGATTGATCTGAGCACCCGACTTAATCGTCGCCGTTGCATCGTGGTTGCTGACCAGAACGGTCAGGGCTCCGGCAAGCGCCAGCTCCTGGCCTTTGGAACGGGCATTGGTGTAGCTGTCGATGAGGTTGTCCACCAGACCGAAATTGCCGTTGAGATAGGTCATCAGATTGCCGACGTAGTCAAGCCCCTGGCTGACAATGGGATTGCCAAGATCTTCCCATTGCGTTTCATCGGTAAAGTCGGTAGTCGCCAGGTCGAACTCTTTTTCCGGCTGGCTACCAATGTATTGGTACCAGTTACCGGTTTCCCCTTCGCCGAGGTGATTGTCGGTGATCGAAACGGTATCGCCGTTGGCCACCGTCACCGGCTCGGTTTCATCCGTCGAATAGGTGGCATGGGTATTTGAGTTGAAGAACGGCGTGATCAGGTTGACCCCCCACAATCCCATGGGATCAATCTGATTGAGCGTCTGCGCCTCAACGGTCAGGGTTCCGGCGGTGTCAATTTCAGTCAGATCGGAGATATAGGCATCGGCATTATCGTCATACACACCGACGGAAATCGCCACAGAGCCACCAAACTTTGCGTTCGCCTGATTCTGTGTCGGCAAAACACCAGTCGCATCATTCTCCGTTGACGACTGAGCGGTAATGGCCGGGCGGTTGGAGGTTGTTGCCGAAACTGTGATGTCGCCGTCGGCTTCGATATCCACAGCGTGCACGCCGTCACCGATGCGCGCCACAGCGTCATTGGTATCCACGGACACGGCAAATGCCGCGCCGACATCGTAGGTATTGGTGGTCGGTGATTCGAGAAGTGCCTTCAGGGTCTGGTTTTTCTTGAGAAAATCCGTGACACTGGTTTTCACTTTGTCGGTAATCTTCGACACCCCGGTAGCATCCAGTGCTTTGGTTTTGACCTTGTCCTTGAGCTTGTCGAGAAAACCGTCTTCGGCCACACTGGATATGGCGGAGACGCCATTCTGATCGGCAGGAACAAACAGGAACTTGGTCCCGGCCACCGCTTCTTTCTTCTGATCGGCTACCACGGAGATGTTACCGGCGACATCAGCATCGCCGTCCAGGTAGGCCAGGGTGTTGCCGTCTTCAACACTGACGGCTACACTGAAACCAACCTTACCGCCGGTTCCGGTGGACGACTCGGCGCTGGTGCTGTTGTGGTCAATGGTGTCAGCCATCACATACAAATTGCCGCCAACCACCAACGAGGCGGTATCGGCCACCTGAGCCATGACATCGGAATCAATCACGGAAACCGCGACGGTAAAGGAGAACGATTTATCCGCTGATGCGGACACATTGCTGGTGTTGTCGCCGGTCGCCCGGATCGTCATATCACCGGTTGCGGTCAGACTGCCAGCCACTGTCACATCGGAAACCGTGTTGACCACACCCACGGCAACACCGAGGAACAAGCTGGTGGGCGACGCCTTGGCCAGAGTTGTCGCGTCACTGTGCACCACGATATCGCGGCCGGTGATCACAGCATTTTCACCAATGTTAATTGTCGCTTTGGAAGTCGCCACAGCGACACCGGCAATCAGGGAAAAGCGTTCAACGCCCTGAATGATACTTCCGGCCACACTTTCCAGTTTCTCGCCAATCCAGCTTTCACCGAAATCAATGTCGTACTTCTGTGCTTCTGCCGTCGCGATAATATTGATATCCCCGCCAGTAATGGTGGCATTGTCAATGTCAATGGTCGCTTCGTTGTAATCCACATTGGCAAAGCCGATGGCGGTGAAATCTTTGAACAGATCGGCGGCAATGATATTGATGGTGCCGTCAAACTCTTCCCCGAGACCGGTGGAAAGCGCCGAGATCACCGTTGTATCATCAATGGTGATCGCCTTGCCTTCAATGGTGATATCACCAGCGTCACTGGCGGTATCGGTGATAATAGTGGCGCCGAGAATGTTTACATTTTCAGCACGGAAGGTGATATCCACCCCACTCAGACTGGCGGCCTCAAAATCAAAGGTGCCGGTCACGGTCAAGGTGTCACTGTCCTCTTCACTGAAGGTCAGCGACAGGCCGTCGGTGTCGGCAAAATCGATCCAATCAATATTAGACAGCAGCGCATTGCCACCGGCACCGAGGATGACCAGTTCATTGTCACTGCCGCCGCCAACATCCACATAGACTTTTTCGTCTTCGTCTTTAACCCCATCGTCGTTGGCATCAAGATTGGAGATATCGACGCGGAATTGATCATTACCGCTGCCACCGAGCAGGGTGTCCGCCCCACCGCCACTGATCAGCGTGGTATCACCACTGAAATCTGCGGCATCGATGGTTTGGCCAGCTTCACCACCGGTCAGTGTGGCCAATTCGATGCTGCTCAGAGTGTCGGTTCCCCCGTCCATAACCAACGAGGTATCACCGAGATCAAAATCACCGGTGCTGCTCTCTTCCAGCGTATCGCTGCCGAGCCCGCCATCGATGGTGTCACTGCCGAGACCACCGGTGATAATATCGTCGCCAATGGTGCCGGTCAGGGTATCATCACCTGCGCCACCGTCGAGGATGACATAACCGGTGACCAAAGCGGTGCCTTCGATGCCAGTGGTTGAAGCGGTGCCTGTGCTCAGCCCCAGGTCATCCACCGCCCCGGCACCATTCAATGCCACGACACTGACAACCTGGCTGCCACCGGAACTGTCGATCAGATTGATCCCGGTGCCGTCACTGTTCAGTTTAGCCGTCAGATTGTCATGGGCATCGCTGAAAGCATTGAGAAAATCCTCAACGGTATCGGCATCGGACAGCACCACGTCAACCACAGTGCCATCGGAAAGAATCACGCGCACATCGCCCGCGACCGCGACAAAGGGAACACCATCAAGGGTTGCACCGTTGCCGCTACCGAGAATACCGAGATCGTTCGCCGCTTGCGAACCGTTGAGAGCGGTAACGGTCAGGTCTCCACTACCCGCAGCGGAATCACTCAGAGTCAGGCCATTACCGTCATCATTGAGAACCACCGTCAGCAGGCTGCTGGCTTCTTCGATCAAATCCAGCACGTCCTGAAGGGTCTCGGCATTGCTCAGATCAATACTGACCGTACTGCCATCCGTGAGGGTGATCTGAATATCCGCAGCCCCGGCCACGGTGGAGACGCCTGCACCATCATTGAGGTAGATCAGTTCAATGCTGTCTTCGAGACCGGTGAGAGACGACGAAGTGACGCTGCTGGTATCGACGCCCTCGCCATTGTTCAGATAAATGCGCGAGGTGTCGGAAGACAGGCCGGTAAAGGCGGAGGCATCAATGGCGTTACTACTCGCACCACCTGTGAGTTGAGCGACTTCAATGCCGGTAAGAGTGTCGGACTCACTGTCCATGGTCAGGCTGGTGTTGGTCAGGGTGATGGTCGAGGCATCACGCTGTTCCATCAGCAGGTCCTCATCTTCACCACCATCGATCAGGTCATCTCCCAAACCGCCGGTCAGGGTATCGAACCCGGCATTGCCGTACAACTCATCATCACCAGCTGCACCGATCAGGGTATCGTCACCATCGGCACCATAGAGAACCACCGAGCCGCTGAAGGCGCTGGCATCCATGATGTTGTCGCTGATACCGCCGACAAGTTCCGCTTGTTCGATGCTGTCCAACAGATTGGCAGCTTGGCCACCCTGACTGATCGCTACGGTTAACGTGCCGCCATCAAGGTCTGCCGCATCACAGGTGATATCATCGACATTCATCCCCGCCATATTGACGGTAAAGGTGATAATCCAGGGGCCGAAGAGATCAGTCAGCGCGCTGCCTTGCAGACTTGCACCGTAACCGGTGCCGAGAATACCGAGATCTTCCGCTGCCGAGGAATCATTGAGAGCAGCGACGATCAGATCACTATCGCCGTCGAGGTCATCGCTGAGATCGATCCCCACGCCATCGTCACCCAGTTCCGCCGTCAGGTGGGCATTACTGGCAGTGATCAGGTCAAGAATATCCTGTAACGTCGTGGCAGTGCCGAGATCAATGTCAACGACGGTTTCACCATCGCTCAGAGTGATACTCAGATCAAGAGTTCCGGCTGCGGCCACGGCAACACCAGCGCCGTCATTGAGATCAGTCAGCAGCGTATCCAGCGCGACGGAAATCCGGTCACGACTGACAGAGATATCCTGGCTGTCGAGTGCATCCAGCTGAGACAGGGCCTGCTCCAAGGTGGCGGCATCGGCATCATAGTCAATTGCAGCCGTGGTCTCACCGTCATACGTCAGGGTAAAGGTGCCACCGGTCACTGAGTCATCGAGGGTCAGGGTGACCTCTTCGCTGGCGCCTTCGGCCATATCCAGCTCGGTGTCGCTCAGGATAAAGCGGACATCGTCACTTTCCGCCACGGTATCGGTTCCGGCATTACCGTACAGTTCATCAATACCGGCACCACCGGTAAGCAGGTCATCGCCGGAGCCACCGTAAAGGATATCGTCACCAGCACCGCCATCAAGGGTGACATTACCGGCAGTAAAGGTCGAGGCGTCGATCACATTGGCACTGTCGCCGCCGGTGAGTTCGGCATGGGTAATACCGCTGAGGCTATCCACTTCAGCACCGATGGTCAGCGCGCTATCGGTCAGAACCATGTCGGCGTCGCGCGCTTCGATGAGGGTGTCGATACCGCCATTGCCACTAATCGCATCACTGCCTTCGCCGCCACTGAGATAATCGTCACTGACGCTGCCGATCAGGGTGTCATCCCCGCCCTCGCCGTACAGTGCCACGGAACCCAACGTAAATGCCGAGGCATCCAAGGTGTTGACACTGTCGCCGCCGGTGAGCATGGCCTGTTCGATATCGGTCAGAGTGTCCGTGGTGGTGACACCGCCGACCACAGTGGTCAGGCTGGTATCGGTGAGCACCATGGAGGTGGCATCGAGTTGTTCGTCGAGCAAGTCGGTTCCTTCGCCGCCGATCAAGATATCGACACCGTCGCCGCCGCCTAGGATGTCGTCTCCGGCCCCGGCATCAATGGTGTCAGCGCCGCCGCCACCATAAATGGTGTCGTCGCCCGCCCCGGTGATAATGATATTGGCTTCGTCGCTGCCGGTGATCTCATCATCACCGTCGCCAGCGAGAACATTGTGAATACGGCTGATGCCATCGGTATTGGATGCAGAGCCGGTGCTGCCGTCACCATCCGGAGAGATCATGTTGACATAGACATTGAGATCGGTGCAGCCAGAGTAATCGAGCAGATTGGTGCCGCCGGGACCGCCATCGAGAACGCCGTCAATAGCACCACCGTCTTCAAAGACAAAGGTGGTATTACCGTTGCTGCCGATCAGGTTGTTAACCTCGCTGGCAGTGATTACCACACTGCCACCACTGAGGGTGACGGTGCCGTCTTCTTCAATGGTATAGCTGCCGTCAGAGATCGACACACTGCCGTCGGCACGAATGACCATCGCCAGGTCGTCGGACAGGCTGGAAAAATCGAGGGTGTCGTAGCCGCTGCCGCCGACAATGGTGGTCACATCATTGACCGTCATGTTGTTGGTGGTGCTGGAGAGAACGAGATCAGTCAGCGAAGAAAAGGTGTAAGTCAAGTCGTCAGCGGAGGTCGACGCATCCAAGGTGTCGTCACCGTCGCCGGTGGAAACCGTGACCGCCCCTAAGGTGAACGATGCGATATCAACGAGGTTATCGCTGCTGCCGGTCGTCAAATCGACCTGTTCGATATGTTCAAGCAGCTCCGAGTCTTCGCCGAGGACCAACACTGCATCATCGGCTACATCGGTGCTGTCGGCGTAATCGTAGAGGCTGATGTCGCTATCCTGCTGTTCGGTAAGGGTGTCCACACCATCACCGCCGTCAAGCGCATCCACCCCGTCACCGCCGCTCAGTTGGTCGTCACCTGCGCCGCCACTGAGGGTGTCATCGCCGCTGCCACCAAGCAGCACGTCATTCCCTGCGCCGCCGGTCAATTCATTGGCGGAATCATCACCAATGAGCACGTCATTCGCCGAACCGCCGATCACATGCTGGATACGGCTGACCCCCGAAGCGCCGGTCAAGGTACCGGATTCGAGATCAACGGCAACCGACGTGGTATAGGCCGAATAGTCGAGCAGGTTGTCGGTTTCGCCGCTCGTGCCGTCAATGGTACCAGGCAACACGGCGCCCGCTTCAAAAACAAAGCAGTCGCTGCCGGTACCGCCGATCAGATTTTCGATACCAGTGGCATTGAGTTCAAAGGTGCTGTCGGCAATGGTAACACTGCCGTCGGCTTCCACCTGATAGTTACCGTCGGTAATGGTGATACTGCCGTCGGCACGGATGACGAATACCAGATCCACCGAGTTACTGCCGTCTTTAATCTGCGAAAAATCGAGGGTATCCTCACCGCTGCCACCGACAAGGGTGACGATGCCCGAAGCATCCAGGCTGTTGCCGTGATCGTCGCTGGCGGTGAAATGATCCGAGGAAGTAAATGTAAAGGTCAGGTCAGACGGCACCCCGGAGAAATCCACCGCATCCGTACCGCCCGATTGGTCTTGATTGATAACATCAGAGCCCCAGCCAACCAGTTGGCCCTCACTATCAGTGGTCTGTTGAAAAATAAACGTGTCGGAATCAGGGGTCGCGATCAGCGTATCATCATCTGCCGTGCTGATCACATCACCAAGCCGAGACTGATAGTCCTCGGCGGACAGAGAACGGGTCTCAATAACACCGGTCTTCTGCTCCAGATCCCAGTCACCTCCGGCACCGGTGGCATCATCGGAAGCCGCGACATCCGCCCCGGTCAACTCAGACAAGGTCGTCATAAAATCAATGCCGAGATCGCCGTCAGCAACATTGCAGCCATAGAGCAGGATATCGGCATTATCAGTCAGGCTGGCAGACCAGGAGGTGAATTGATCGGCGGAGTTGTCCAACTGATCTGCGGCCAGGGAGGATTGCCCCAGAGCCAGTTGTCCTTCACTACCGTGAGTAAAAAGGTGAACCGCATCGACATTTTGATAATTACTGAGCAGCTGTGACACCTGGGCAAAGCCATCAGTACTGCCGTCGATCAGATGAAGTTCATAGCGGGTACCGTCTGCGCTGTCGGTATCGGCCATCAGGTCATCAACCAGCTGCTGGTAATCGGTCAGTGTCGAATCAACCACGATCAGTTCAAGACGCTGCTGTTTCTGCTGCTGCGCCACCGTTGCCGCATCATCTGCGGCCTGAACCTCATCCGGGCTGGTCACCGTCTGCTCGAGCGGTTGCTCAATGGCGGCAGGAACCATGTCTTCGAGGCCGTCGGTCTGGTCAATACCTAGATCCGCAGACAGCAAAATTCGCGGCTCTAGAGCCTCGAACTGCATTTTACGACGGCTTTGCACCGTCCCTTTTTTGCCAAGTTTATTGCGCAGTCTTTTTAACATGATGCCCTCCTCGACTTACTGTCGTGCATCGTGTACTTCGTTATGGGCCTATTGAAAAAACACAGACGATTTTTTTAAAAAACCATCATTGAATAAACCACAGATCAATTTCAGCCAGATCACTGTCGGCCAGTGTCCCCACGGCCTGACGCAACTTGAGGCTGTTAAGAATATAATCGTAGCGCGCCCGTGCGTAATCGATGCTGACCAAAGACAGGTCACGCTCAGCATCAAGCACATTCAGGCTGGTGTACAGACCGGACATGAACCCTTCCTGTTTCGCTTCAAGGGCCAACTGGTTGGAGACAATGGATTGCTGCAACGCCTCGACCCGGCTCAATGACGTCTGCACCCCGAGATATGCGGCGCGAACCTGACGGGTGACGGTACGTTGCTGACGGGTCAATTCCTGCTCAGCGTAACTGAGCTCGTGCTGGGATTGGCGTACTCTGGAGCTGATCTCACCACCCTGATAAAGCGGAACATTCAGTTCCAATGTGATATCGAGATTTTCCACTTCGCTACCACCACCAAACAGAGAATCATCCGTATCTTCATCACTGTAACTCCCGATTAGATCAAGCGTCGGATAATGACCACCGCGTTGGCGGCTGACTTCTCGACGAGCGGCTTCAACGGCATGTTGATGAAGAACAATAGTGGGATTCTGCTCCAAACCGGATTCGGTCCAGGTGGCAACATCGGCAGGTTCCGGGCTGACAAGAGGAATAGAGGCTTGTAAATCGTTGAGATCGGTGATGGTGGTGCCGGTCACTTCGCTCAGAGCCTGCAAGGCATCGTCAAGCTGGTTTTGCGCCTCAATGGCCTTGGCCCGAATGGTAGCCAGACGCGCTTTAGCATCATGCAAATCGGTGACGGGAATCAAGCCCATCTGGTGACGGCCGCTGGCCAGTTCGTAATGTTTTTCTACGGCGGCCATTTCGGTTTCTACATAATGGAGTTGATCTCGTGCCGACAACGCATCGAGATACAAACCGGCAACCCGGGTGATCAACTCCTGCTGAGCGACAAGATACTCCGCCTCAGCCTGAAGAGATTCCACTTTGGATTTTTGATAGCCGGCAATGCTGTCCCAACGAAACAGCGGCTGAGTCAGAGTCAAGCCATAGGTGGTGGTATCGTAATCACTGGATCCAGACCCATAAACGGTATTATCACTGCTTTTGATATCCTGTGAGGTGTCCGTGTACTCGCCGAATGCGGTCAGGGTCGGCAACAATTGAGCCAGAGCCTGTCTTTGCCCCTCTTTGACGGAAAGCTGCTGATAGTAAGCGCCTTTGAGAAGCGGATCGTTTTGTTGGGCCTGGAGATAAACATCCATCAGACTTTCGGCCCGGCTCGCCTCAGGAAAGCCACCCCCGAAAAGAAAAACCGCACAGACAGAAGCGACCAAAGAAAGACGCACTTTGCCAAAGACACAAAATTCCATCACATCACCTTTAAAAAGCAGGAAGTTAATCACAGTTATAGACAGAGGCTATGCATTCAGCGACAACTGGGCGCACTACTGCTGTCAATAAACGAACAAAGTGTAACATGTCTATCGTCACATTGTGGTTACAATGATTAATAGAGATACATGTATATACGCTACCTAAAAAAGGTCAACAAGGGGAAAGAAAACGTGAGAAAAGGCTAAAAAGCAGGGATTTGGCAAGAAATTTCACAGATATACGTCGTGATAACAAAAGAATCTCCTGTTCACAAACCAGTGACATTTCCCGTCATATCAAACGAAGACTCAGACTTTGGTGACTTTCTCAATGGGTGCATCAATGCAATAGCCAAAGCCGGGAATGGTTTTAATCAGGTTGCGATCCGGCAACTTACTACGCAATCGCCACAACAGGGTCTTCAGTGACGTTTCACTGACACTGTAATCACGCCAAACCTTCGTTTTGACCTTACTGAAGGGGATAATTTCCCCCTGATGGCTGAGCAGAAAACCAAGCATCTGGCTCTCCTTGGGCGTCAACCGAATCTCCTCCGATTCCACGACCAGCTTACCGCTGGCGCAATCCACCACAAAAGGCTCACAGTCGCTACAACAAATGCGAAAAATCTGCTCCGCTTCATAAACATTGATATGTGGATCATTACCCATTGCCGTTGCCACAGTCGCCAGAATGGTCTGATCCGTGACCGGCTTGACCAGAAAACCAAACGGCTCTGTCTGTTGCGCCCGCCGCACATTGTCGCGATCACCATAAGCGGTCAGGTAAATCAGGGCAAACGGGCCAATCTCACGCATCTGAGCCGCCAGGGCAATCCCATCCCTCTCATCTTTCAAACTGATATCCATACAGACCAGAGTCGGTGTCTTTTTCTTGAACAAAGTCAATGCTTCGTTATGATCACGGGCAATGCCAACGACCTTATACCCTTCAGAGCTGAGGACATCGCAGATATAATTGGCGATCAGTAATTCATCTTCAACAATCAGAATCTTATTCACGGGTTAACTCCTTTGCATGGAAAAACTGACCTTCCAGCAGCTCCCCCGCTGACAACAGAGATCCAGCGAGCCATTGAGTTGCTGTGTCATCATTTTTACAAAGCGCATGCCGAGATTTTCTTGATAGTCTTCGACAAAACCGCAACCATCATCAGAAACCATCAACTCAACCTGCTCATTCTTTTTTTTCAGGCTGATACACACTCTGCCGCAGGAGTGATCTTGAAACGCATGCTTTAACGAATTGGTAATCAACTCCGTCGCAATCAAACCACAAGGAACCAGAACATCCATCGGCAAGACCAGTTCATCAACCTGGCAATCAATCTCAATCTGTTGCTCCGCACCGGTAAACGTCGTCAACAGGTGATGAGATAATTGCTGAAAATAGTCCCTGACATCAATGCCCATCAGGTTGTCATTCGAGCACAACAGCTCATGGACCAGAGACATGGACTGAATACGGCTTTGGCCGGCACGGAGGGCATGGCAAACGGGAGAATCGTTCTCCTCCCGTAAAATCTGGAAGCCAAGCAGACTGGCAATGACCGCCAGATTGTTTTTTACCCGATGGTGCACTTCGTTCAGCAACATCTCTTTTTCATGCAAAGAGGTCAGGAGTTTGGCCGTGCGGATTTTGACCGTCTCTTCAAGCTTTCCCTTCATCTGCTCCAAACTGAAGTTGTTCTCACGAATCTGTCGAATGAGCTGATCCTGAGCCAACTGCTTCTGCTCACGCAGCCAGTTAATCTGGTGTGCCAGGGCAAAGGAAAGAATCATTGTTTCCAGCACGGAGCCGGCCATAAAGGTGTAATTGACAAATGGATTCGGTGCCAGCACACCAAAACGGCGGATGGAAAACATGCCGACCCCGGTAATAAACAATGCAAATGCGATAAGAAAATAGCGCGATAACGCATCGGAACCAAGATAAACAGAACGAATGCCACAGATAGCAATGACCAGGAGCAATGGCAGCAGCATCGAAAACAACCACAATGAGGTCGGATGGGGTGAAAACGTGGCATACGCCAGGATGGCAAAGTTTGGAAGATGAAAACAGGCCAGTCCCCTGTCCAGACGGGGCATTTTGTTTTGCGTGCGCAGAAAATGGCGAACAAACTCAATCGACGCGGCGATAGCGATAAAGAAGGTATAAAGATTCAGCCTCAGATTCAGCCAGTCACTGCCCTGAAACAGGTATTCATGTAACAGCTCATAATAGGCAGCAACATTGAGCAGAACAGCCAGAGTAAAGAACACGTAGTAACCATAACGGCGGTCACGCAGCGACAGAAAAATAAAAAAGTTATAGAGCGCCATGGCCAGCATGATACCGACATAGCCACCGAGGAAGAAAAGCAACACCTGATCACGCCGTTCAAACTCCTTCAGTGTCATCAGTGCCGCATTGATGGTCGTGCCATCCCGGGAAAAGATGCGTAAATAGATGGTTGCCCGCCCCTCATCAAAATGAACCGGGATCAGCGAATCGCGATGGGGAAAAGGCTTGGTCCTCAACGAAGCGCCACGCCCTTTATGATAGTGCACCAGTTCACCAGCGACCCACTGATAACTGTCAATCTGATCGAGATAAGGGATGCCGAACTGAATCAGCCAGCTCTGCTGTGAAAAGTCTTTTTCATCCAAAGAGACTTTGAGCCAGATGACATCATCGGTATAGCCGAAATTGAGGAATTGTCTGGCAGGCTTGAACTGCTGGTGAGCGATCTCTGAAAAGGGAATCTTTGCCGTAGGATCACGAAACAATTCCACGTAGGAATTGATACGCTGATAGCTGGGAGCATCGGAAGAATTGGCGCTGTGATCGGCGCGACTTTCGTCAGTGCACAAGCCGACAAAAAACAGCACCGCAACCACCAACCACAACAGGTTGACGATTACAAAACGCGATTCTTTGTGCCCAACCCCGACCATAACTTCCTAATTCTGCAAACAATTCACCTCAATCACAGAGATCGACTCAGTGAACAATTCACTTTGTAATCATTCGATCATTAAAATTCAGTGGCGTATTGTAACAAAAGTGATTAAAGGCCGGAGGGTAAATTTATGTGAAAATCCCGCCAGAATGACAAAAAAGGGCCGCTGTCGCCTCTTCCCGATTAGTCTGCAGGTTGTTGCGGAAGATAATAGTGCTGCCGTTCCGAGTCGGTCAGCTGTTGGCGATAAAGCGGCAAAGCCTGTTGCGCGACACTTGGAAGATCATCACGAAACAACCCCCACACGGCAACGGAATTGTCACGAGCCCCGGTGACCAGCCATTGACTGTCCGGTGTAAAGCACAGGCTGCTGACCGTCGCGTGGACTGCAGGCACATAAAACAGCCCTCCGTCCAACAGCTGATAGACGGTCAAGGACTGCCATCCCGTTGATACGGCCAGCAAGCTCCCATCGGGACTGAAACTCAACGCATCAACAGAGTTCTGCCCTGCGAAGGTTTGCATGGCCCTGTGTTGGTCCAAAGACCAAACGACAATATCGTCCTCATCGTCAACGGTTGCCATGAGTTTCTCATTGTCACAGACAACCATCTGACGAATTGCATGCCCCTGTTGCCAAACACTCTGTTCATGCCCATCCTGCAGCGCGATCATCGCCAACTGACCTTGTTCACAGGCTGCAACGATCTGCTGACCGGAATCAACAACCACAGCATTGACAACAGATGAAGGACCTTGCCAGCGCCAGAACGGCTGCCCGGTCTCAACATTGCAGCACACCAGAGAGCCGTCAGAGCACGCGACAAACAACCTGTTGGAATCCTGAGAAAAACGGGCACTGTTGATTCGACACTCATAGGAGATGGTCTGCCGTCGCTCACCGGAATCTGTCGCAAAAATTTCCACTGAAGGCTCATTAGTCACGAAAGCAACCATGCGGCCATCAGAGCTGAATGTCGCTGATTTGACCATCAATTCGTTGTCAAAGCAGTGCTCTATTTCTGACGATTCCACAGACCACAAACACACGGAGCCATCGTTGGCAACGGTCAATAACCGGCTCGAATCAGGACTGAACACAATCAGCTCACCACGGTCAGACAAGGGGAGAACCTGCTGTTTCCCCTGTGTAACCAGCGAGGATAATCGCACCGTATTATCGTCCGAAGCGCTGGCCAGCCAGCGGCCATCATCACTGACCACAACTTGATTAACCGGGGCCTGATGGCGCCAGAAAAACTGATGTTCACGGCTTTTGAGCGACCATAACGCCGCAGTACCATCTTCAGAAGCGGTCAATAGTGAAGTCTCATCCGGCGCAAACGCCAGATCACGAATGTCACCACCATGTGTGAGAGTCATGGTCAGGGCCTGAGCCATGGACAATAATTTCACCTCACTGCCGGCGGCGCGAATGGCAACATAACGCCCTTGCCGCCCAAGGGCCACCTGACGGGCAAAGCCCATGTCGATACCGGTGTGAAACATCTCCTGACCGGTTTGAGACGACCAGAAAAACAGACCTTCCTCGTTGCCGGTGGTCACCACGGTCTGGTTGTCCGGATAAAATTGCGCAGCCATGACCGCATTGTCGTGGCGCAGCACATGCAGAGCCTCTCCACTGTCCACCGACCAGATCACGGCAGTCAGATCATGAGCCCCCGTTACCACCCGCGTTGAATCGGGGCTGAAATCGGCACAGTTAACGGGGGCCTGATGGTGGAAGACTTGACGACGCGATCCATCCTCCATCGACCACAAGGCTGCGGTCTGATCAAAGGAAGCGGTGACCACCCAGCGGCTGTCCGGGCTGAAGCGGCATTGCTGGACAAAATTATCGTGCGCAAGATGGTAGAGCACTTCGCCACTGTCCAGCGACCAGACCACCGCTTCATCGAGGGAACGCGACAACAACAGGTGACCATCGGGACTGAAATTCACCGTGGTGAAATAGCCTGCCGAGTCAAACGGCACAGGCGTACCATCCGTGATGGACCACAAACGAATTGCGCCCCCGGCAACGGTCGCCAGTGTCTGACCATCTGGACTGAACGCTACATCCACCACCCCTTTGTCATGGCTGAAACAGTCACGTTGTTCACCGGTCTGCGTCGACCACACCTTGGCCTGACCGTCTTCGCCACCGCTGACGGCCAACGTGCCATCGGGGCTGTAGGCGACGCAATTGACCACACCATCATGCGGAAACTGCATCAGTTTCTGGTTTCTGGCCACAGCGCGCCGTAATTCATGCTGATCTGTGACCGGAGGACGCTGACCACCGTATTGGCCGGGCAAGGCATACAGGCCGAGCAGCAGCGCGGTATCAAACAGGCCTTGATCGTTGGCCTGACGCGCCTGATCCATCAGAAAACGGCTCTGGCTGACCAACACCTGGTCACGCTGTTGACGTGCCTCGCGACGCTGCTGAAAAGCGGCGACACCGGCAATCACGGCGATAAGTGCCAACAGAGCGACACCGGCCAACCATTGGCGCAAACGCCGTGAACGCCTGCGTTCAAGAGCCAACTGATATTCCTTATCGCGCTGAGTGAGAACCCGCAGAGGGATGGCCAGAATCCCGGCAACGATTTTCAGCACCATCAGATCGAGCTGTTCACTGTATGCCGCCACACGCTCGGTGATGGTCGATTTGTTCAAGGATGTGGCGTGCTGCAAATGCATCCGGTACGCCTGAGGCGAGGTCCAGCCTTGGACTAACCGCCCCTCTTCCAGTACCCGGAAATCCGCGGCAATGGGCTCGGCATGCCGTTGGGTGCGCTGTCCTTCCTCGTCATATTCGTAAAGCAGCGGTTCAGGAAAGCACTCATCCTGCTCCGTCCAGCCCGCCTGGTGTTTTCCCTGATCCCAGCTGACATTGGGCTCACCATCAATGATGGCCGCCATAATGGCATCGGAGCGTCCCAGCCGTTTGAAGTAATCAATTTCATCAGCCACATAGGTGGATTGGGCGGCTCGCGGTGAACACAACACCACCAGCATCTGCGATACATCAAGAGCATTGACGATGGCACTACCCAGGTCGGCGTAGGCCGGCAACTCCTGTTCATCGCGAAACACCGGATAAATACGTGCCGGAATCTCCTCGCCACGTTGATTCAGGGTGCCGACCAGATCTTCAGGCACTTCATAGGTCTCAATGGCTTGATGCAACCAGGTGGCCCATTGACGGCCCTGTTGTGCATTGTCAGCATGACGATAGGAAATAAACGCCAGATAACGATTTTCAGCGGATTTCGACACCGGAAGCAGTTCTCCTTCAATCATCTCAGCGTTTGTCGACAAAAGCGGTGTAGGTCTGCCACTCCGGGCTTTCCACCAATTGCTTGATATTGCGGATCATGGTGTCATCTTTGCCCTTTTCCGCTTGTGACAGCCGGTCATACGGCACAAGACACGCGTGGGTCTTGCGCACCGCATCCTTACCCGTTTCGGCATAACGCCACCCATCCAGGTACAACGCAGCCATCCACCGCCGATGCTCCAGCTCCGACAGCTTTCCCAGCCAGCCGGGATCGTCGACAACCGCGTCGATCGCAGCGACTCCCCGCTGGTCATAGCCCATTTCCCGCAATTTGACGGAGAGATGATCCGCCTGCCAGCGATTGGCGTTCTTCTTTTCTTCCGACAGCTGCTGCCATGGAACCAACGACGGGTTGTCCGCAGCATCCTCGGAGAATAAAGAGTCAAGATAGGCCTGATGAATGGCGCGGGCAATTTTGTCGGCAGCATCATCCAGCAACACCTGAAAATCGCTGGCAAATCGGTAGGGATTAAAACTATGAATATTGCGCTGACTGAGGTAACGGCATTGCTTTTCCTGAAGCAGATCGGACAATCCCGACGACAGGCAGGCAACAATCGGCGCGTCAACCTGATCGAGCATACGCCGCAGGTTGAGAGCTAAGGCAATATTCAACGTTTCGTCATCCAGACAACAACACATCAGGGCCGGATTACCCAGATCACCGGCGTCCAGATCACCGACAAATTTTATCTTCTCGGGATCTTTTCTCACCAGCCGCACGGTCACACCGGGCACCAGCGTATCATCCAATGGAGAGATATCCCTGTAGGAGCTGAAAAAGTGCTCGAACGCATCCGCCTCTTTATCAATCACAGTGATTTGAACAGAAGGCCAACGCAGATAATGACCGATGCGGGCTAACTGACGAATAAGGGCCTCACCCATCCGCGTCTGGCCAACAATCACCACCTCGAGCGGCTCGCTCCCAGCAGCCGGAAGCGCGGCAAACGCGTCCGGTGGATATTTTTCCAACAGGAAACGGCTGGCCGCATCATGAACATTGAACAGCGAGGCGTAAAAGCCGTCATGAACCGCCTCAAACACCTCGTGCTGGGAAAATACCTCGAATAATGTTGCATCGTTGACGTGACAATAGCAGCGCAAATCGCTGTCACCACCGGAATTCTGTTCATCAAGCACCGTCTGCCGGGCGGCGCGGATGATCTTGACATTGCGCCGGTCATTGCCGGTCACGGCAAACAGATAACGTGCCTTACTGGCGTTGACTTCATACAGCGCCGCCGGGTCACTGGCATCGGTGTGAATGACGACCACCCCACGCGATTTGAGGCTGACCACCTCCGTATGCGCGGCATTGAGTTCGATGACCGCAACCTTATAGCCCTTATCCAGAAAAGCATCGACCAGACTCTGACCGAAATCACCAATGCCGCACACCACCACATGCCCTTCGGAATGTTGCAGGTTGATGGTCTGGTAACGTTGACGGATCTTTTCCCAATAGGCCCGGATGATCCCCAACAGAAATGCCGCATACGCAAGGCTCTTCGCCCAACGCAGCATCTGCAGTGGGTCACTGTCTGATCGGTTGAACAGATAGCTCAGGGCAGCGCCGACAAACAGCACCACGGAAAGGATGAACAACCCCTTGACAATCGGCCACGACAAACGTCGCGACCAGCGGGCAATGCGTACGGGCAGCGGCATGGAAACTTTTTTACCAGACATATCAAGTCCCTGTGGTCAAAATCAGCGGGCAATCCCGCAAGGTTAAGGTACGTCCTCAATCAGAAGAATGAAACCGCTCCCCGGCATTATCATCATCGTCCGGTGGCTTGCCGGGAAAAGGATTTCAGAAGGGCTTTGGCTTCCACAGCCACCAGATCCGGCCACTGTTCGACCATCAGGGCGATAAAGCCAGTGACATGCGGAGCCGCAAAACTGGTACCGGTCTGTTCCACATAGCCGCCACCGGAAGCCAGGGTGCGGACCCGAGTGCCAAAAGCATCACACTCGATCAGGTTGCCGGTCTTTTAGCGCAGCCCATACGGTTCGGCAATCTCGCCGCGCTCCACACTGATCACCGAGGAAAACATCGCCGGGCAGCCCATTCCCCCCAGATTACGTCGCGACACGATCAGGATGGCATCCTGTTCATAGGCCTGTTCGCAAAGCTGGAACAGCTCGGGGAAAAACCTCTCCTTCATGGTGGCGAGACTCAGGTTGATCACCTTGATGTTCTGCGCCAGCGCCCAGCGTAATCCGGCGATCAAAATATCGCCACTACAGGCGTTATATTCATTGAGTACGCGCACATTGATCAGCTCCACCTGTGGTGCCACGGCTGCAATAATGCCGGCCACGGCTGTGCCATGGCCAAAATCATCACGGGATTCCAGCGGATCAATGTCACGGCAGGCAATGGTTCGATCTGAGCCTTTATCGACCACACAGGCACGCACCACCCGCCCCTGCAGATCGGGATGGTGAGGATCAATGCCGCTGTCGATCACGGCAACCTGCACGCCCTGCCCCGTGGCCTGCTGCCGCAATGCGTCCAGTGTCAGGTGCGGAGAAATCAAAGGGATGCGTTCCATCAGGCAGACTCATCCAGCAATTGTGCCACCAGTTGTTCGACCACCGGCACCAGAGTCGGACGTTGACTGGAAAGTTGCTGCACCTGCTGCAGACAGCGCAGCAGCTGGCGATCTTGATCGCGCAAGGTCACTTTGGTCAGTGGCGACTTCCCGGTTTCCCCTCGGGCAACGAACCGTTCCACCACCTGCCGCCGCTGCTCCTGACGGACAATCGTGGCAATCAGTTCGGCGAACACCTGGTAATGGCTCATATCTTCGGGGGTGAAGTGATCGCCGCTCTGTTTGTTAACGGCACTGATGGTGCCAATCGCCTCGTCATCAACCAGCAGCGGTGCCACCAACACATTTTTAAACGTAGCCTGGGCTGCCTGCTCAACCGTGTCATGCAGCGGCGTGGCCGACTGCACTTCGCCGGTGGCAAAAGCCAGGCCATGTCGTGAATCCTGCAACGGCACTTCATAACCGACCAGCCCCTGGGCACCATCACCCAAGGCCGCCTGAAACACCAGTTTCTGTTTATCCGGGTCATACAGTGTCAATCCGGCACCACCGCCATCAACCACCGCCATGGCGCATTGCAGCGCCGTTGTCAGTAACGTGCGGTTATGGTCCGGGGTCACGCTCAAGTAGTGGATCAACGCCTGAACAACGTTATCCGAGGTGGAATCCACTGTGGAACCAGGCGCGTTATCACTATCGTCAGGCAGATTCTGCCGCAGTTGTTCAAAAGAATTTGACAGTGCCGTCAACTGGGAGGAAATCTGATCGAGAAGGGTTTTCATGTTAGAACGCTCCTACAGGTTCGGTCGCCCTGAAATCAGGACGCATCGTCAACGCCGAGTACGGTCCAAAGCGTCAGGTCAAGCAAAGTCACATCTTCGACACGGCTTTTAAGCACGCCGCCGTCAACCACATCATCCATAAAACAGAGTCCGTCCTTCGAACGCACCTGAAGATGATGCCCCTCCAGCGACGGTTCATGAACCTGAAGCCTTGCGTCCTGCCCTTGCAAAGTAAGGGTAAAACGTCCGCACTGACTGGTCAGCGTACGGGTCAGACACTGGCCGACAACATCCTCGTCCTCTTCCCCCCCGTAAGCAAGCGGCAGAGCGAATACAGGCGACGATTGCCGTTCGCCGACTATATCGGCCCAGCGCTCAAGACACTGAGGACAGGACGAAAGATGCTGCAGTTGCTCTTCGTCGGCGGCACCGTTCGCCAGGCTTTCCAGCGCCATGTCACTCAAGTGGGTATCCAGCTGCTGTCCCTCCACATCAGGGACAAAGTGGTCTTTCCAGTGCTGAAGATAGGTTGCAAGATCATGGGATTTTTTCATCAGGCACCTCTATGGGTCTCGGGGGGAAATCCCCGTTCTTCTATTCGGTTTTATCGAAGATTGCCGCTGAAAATCAATGTTCACCGATGATTTCATCCAGCGCATCCACCGGCCAGCCGTGCTTCTCAATGCAGGACTTGAGCTGTTCCTGTGATTTTTTCTGCCGCACGCGAATATTTTCTGCGGTGTAGCCAAGCGTGGCCGCAAGCTCCTTCAATTTAAGCCCCTCAAGCAACCGACCGACGACAATCAGCCGGTTCTGCGCCGAAAGCCGCTGCAGACAACGATTGATGAGCATCGCCAGCTCAAACTGCAAGGCCTGGGTTTCGGGACTGGGGCCGTCACTGGTCACCGTCACCGCGCTTGGCAGCTCATCGCCCCCCTGATCCACGCCGTCATCCACCGCTACCCGCCTCGGCAGCAGGGCTTCAACTTCACGCACCTCGTCAAGAGTCCAGTCCAGAGCTGTGGACAAATGCTGATGATCAACCTCAATCTGTTGAGTCTGCAAGGCACGGCGCGCCTCCTTGAGTTGCTTGACTCGCGACTGCACGGCCTGCGGCAAGCGCACCATGGGCAATTTCCGCAGATGGTCGATCATTTCGCCACGCACCCGCAAAGCAGCAAATGCCAGCCATGGCGTACCACTGCGTTCATCGTAACTGACGCGTGCTTCCAGCAATCCGACAACACCGTAATGACACAAATCCTCACGACTGATGCTGTGCTCAAAGCCCTGAAGGTTGTATTTGAAAAACACTTCCTGGGCAATTCTCTGAATCAGTGACGATTCCTGGGGAGAAAATCCGCTCATGGCCTCAAATGACACGACACAATCCTTCGCTGAAGTTCCACAACCAGGCTATTCAACATGAAACGCCTGAACAAATCCGTAATCTTTGGGCAGCGTAATCTGACCGGCGTACTGGAACACCGTCGCAGCAATCCCCTTCATGCGTGCCAGAGCGACAAATGTTTCACTGGCAAAAACATGTCCCGCTGGAGTCACCGGCTCCAGGCGTGCAGCACGCACCACATAGTGCCCGCAATAGTCCTTGTGATGTGAGATCGGATCCTGATACGAAAAACACGGCCCGGCATCCAGGGCAATTCGATAGGACAAATCCGCTGGCAACTGATAGCACGTCCAGTCAACATCAGCGGTTTCATCCCGCAGGGTACGTGCCAGTTCCAAGGCGGTTTCGAGACGGTCAAACATGAGAAACAAACTGTCACCCTGGGTTCTGCGGGTAAGAATTCCATCGTCAAAACGAGCCAGTATTCGGCTGATATGCGCCAGAAAATACTGGGAAAACAGTGCCGTCTGAGCTTCACTTAAACGACTGTATCCCTTGACATCGGCAAACAACATGTAGAGATGACTGTGATGCTGGATGGTCTCTTCAGGTCCGGGTGATGGTAACGGCCTGTCCACCGATACACGGCATTGATCAAGGCGACGGCAATCTGCAGTGACAGGATCAATCTGCCACAGAGGCTGGGTTTGTCTCCACAAGGCGACGGCACTGGCCGTACCACCAAGATCACCGGACTCATCGCCGTTCCAGACCGTCAGCGCATGCAACTCCGTCCTGATGGTGCAACTGTGAACCTGGGCTGCTCCGAGCAGATAGTGGTTGGTAAAATCATACAAGCCATTGGCCGCATGGACATCATAACGTCCAAGAATCCGTACTTCGTCAGCACGGGCAAGCACCGCTTCGAAACGGCGACACCAGTCTGCGCCAGCCTCTTCGACACTGGTGCGGATAAAGTGCTCTACTTCAAAGGGTAAAACAACAATCACATTGCCGCCACGACGCAGCATCTCTTCAAGAAACAGGAGGTCGGCGCCACTGGCCGCAGAAGCATAGCCGATCCCAACCTGGAGTTCGTCGAGCAAATCAGCAATCCGCTGGCGCACTACCAGTTCCGACTCAAGCGGAAATCTCGCCTTGCGCTGTTGGGGAAGATCCAGACGGTGACCGCAGAAAACAGCAACTGATGACGGAGCCAGCAACTCCTCAAGCCAAGGCACGTCCAACGTGGAATGACGGACAATCTGCCGGGCCTGATCATACATGGAAGCCTGACTGCGCAGATCTGCCCCCATGCAATCAACGGCCTGTTGATACCACTGCTGCGCCGCGTCTCCATCCCCCAGCAATAGCTCCGCTTCGCCCAGAGTCGACAACAACCAGAACGAAACACGTTGCGAAGAGTCAGCGATGTGCAGATGCTGCAGGCACAGGGTTCGAACCTGCTCAGCCAACCTGTGCGAAGCGGATTGATCACCACACCACAGCGCCAGCGTTGCCGCGTTTATCCCGGTGTAATAGGCTTGAGCAACCGCCCCCCTCTTCAGGGCCAGCTCAAAGCCGTGCGCATAACAGTCAAAAGCCTGCGTCCAGTGTCGGTTCCGCACCTCAGGCGTGGATTGAAGAGCAGCGGCATCCTTCCACGTCCTGCCGAGCAGACCACAGATTTCACCATCTTCTCCCACCTGTGAAGCGAGAGCCTGCAATTCGCGCCGTGCCTGGGGATAGGCTCCGCTCTGAATCAGGGCCAGAGCGCGTTGCTGGCGTAAGCGGATATGCAGCTGACGCTGCGAAGGATCATCACTCAACGAGGCCAGATCATTGACAACCTCCAGGCCGGTTGAAAACACATCACAGGCACTCAACGCTTCGCCCAATTTGAGGAACTGGCTTCCCAAGGTGAGGTAAAGCTGCGGACGACAACGCCACGTCTGTTCATCGTGATGTTGCCATAAGCGCAGTAAGGTCAGTGAACCGGCATCGGGACGATCCATTTGACTGAGAAGCAGCTCAGCGACCTCGCTATCCCCCTCATCGGCCACGGGTGGTTGCAGGCTGTAGCCCATCTTCAACAGGGTTTTGACCACCTCGCCACTGACACGTCGGTCATACTCCTTTTCCTGTTCCGGAAGCTGATCATACGCCACCAGGCAGGGGTGGGTTTTGGCGAGATCATCCCGTTCGACGCCATAGCGCCAGCCATCGTTCAAGCGCTGTTGCGCCCAGACGTCATGGGTATTACGCGCCAGTTTTTCAACCAGGCGCTGCTCCATGTCATCCAGAGCAACAGCCGTCGTATCGATAGGAACAGGACAATACGTCATAAGGTTGCGATCAAAGGCCTTTAAAAAAGGGAACTATTTCAACATTCGAATACATTATTGTTTACCATTAATCGCCCTCGAAAGACAAACCTCTACTCATGAGCTGATTGATTTTTTCTTCAATAAAATGAATATTTTCCCGTTTTCCCACCTCACGAAACAGTTGTGCTGCCGAAGAATAATAATGATGCGTCGTCAAAAATTGGTATTGATGGTTCAACCATTGCTGCCAGCTATAAACATAGCCATGAGCCTCCAACTCCTGACGGAGCAAAATGGTCTGGGACCAATAATCCGGACGCCCGAGCACATCAAGATCTGCATCGCACAATAATTTTTCCAACAGGCTTTGCGGTTGACAGCCTAGAGAGGTCGCACGGATTAAACGACTGACCTGATCAGCCTGTTTCACGTTAAAACCAAAATATGGCAGCCAGCGCACAGCATAGCGGGCAGCAAATTCTTCATTGTGTTCATAGCGACAGAGGTAGCCGAGATCATGCAACACGGCGGCCGTATCCAACAACAGTTGTTCTTCACCGCTCAGTTGTGATGCGCGGCCCAATCGGCGCACGGCACTCAGCACATCCACCAGACTGTGATGAGCACTGTGATGACACAGTGTTGTCGGCAATTCATGGGTCAAACGATGCTCAACATGTTGGTAAAGAAGCTCAAAACAAGCATATTTCATATTCCCTCCGCGACTCCAGAACCATTGGTTCAAGTCGGTGATCCGTTGAAAAGTTCTCTTTCACCGCACAGGTCGAAGGGAAGATCATTTTTTCAAGAATTTTTTCGGTCAGGATTTTTTCACAGGAAAAAGCACATTTTTTTTGAAAAACGACAAGGCAATTCGACAACAACGACAAATCAAATAACACGATTTCCAACGTATCGAAATCTATCCTACAAAGGAGAACACCATGCAAAAAATTCAAACCGGAGTGTCATCGATCGCGTTATGTTTCCTGCTCGGCCTCGGCATGATCAGCTCAGTTTATGCCCAAGCTCCTGCCCAGGCAGTGCAAACCACTGTTAGCGAATGGGTGCAGGGGAAAGAGGCGGCAACTAAAGCACTCAACAACCCGCAATTAACGGTTGTGGAATTTTTCTCCACCTGGTGCTCAGGTTGCACAGCGTTTGCCCCCCATCTAAGTCGTATCAACAACCAGTTCAGCGATCAAGGAGTCACAGTTATCGCTCTATCTGATGAGGACAAGGACACATTGACTGCGTTCACCTCCCAGTTTGAAGGTGGCCTCAGCTACGCCATCGGGATTGATCAAAACAACACGCTCTACAAAACATTCATGGAGCCATTAGGCGAGAACACCATTCCCTACAGTTTTATCCTCAACAATCAGGGGGAGATCATCTGGCACGGCCACCCGGCCGATGGTCTTGAAGTGACCTTACAGGCGGTGATAGACAACAATTATGATGCCAAGGCTTTTCAACAGGAGATGAGCAACGAGCAGGATCTCAAGAAAAGTGCCGGTCTGTTTGAAGCCTATGCCGCTGTCGCTAAATTTGCCGATGAACAGGAATTGGCCCGACAGTTAGCTGTCAAAGTCATTGACTGCTCCAAAAGCAAGCCGGAAAGCCTGGCTCTGTTAACCATGATTTTTCTCCATGATTTTAACGATTATCCCATGGCGGCTCTGGCAATGGAAACAGCCGTATCCCGGCCCCTGACCGAGAACGAAACACTCGAAGCCATTTACATCAATCTGATGGAGGAGTTGGAAATCCCTTCCGCTACGAACAAACAGTTTCTCACGATTTTGGCTGAATATCGCAAGCAAGGAGATCAAAGGTTGCTGACTAATGCCTTGAAAACATTTGCGCAACATCTGTAACCCGTTAAAAAAGACGACGGATGAAAGCTTTATTAAAATAAATGAACATGATATAGAAAAACAGCGCAGCACAGTGACTCTGATACGGAATGCGCATCACCAAAGACATGGCCAACAGATCATCGCCTCGGTTCAAACAGACCTTTAGAAAAATCAGCGAGACCTCTCGTTCCTTGACAATGCAGAGGCTGTGCTGAAAGGGATATATCATGCTCACGCTCCCCTCATTCAATCCCCTGATTATCGTTTTGGCCACGCTCCTTGTGACCAGTTGCACGCTGATCCACCCGGTTGACGACAGAGGATTTTATCTCGACAATGGCATCCATTCACACACCAAAACACCCTATGACTCCGCCGGATATGACCAAGAGGGTTTTGACAACCTGGGCTGGAATCAATCCGGCTGGAACCGGGACCATCTCCACCGCATGACTGGTACTTATTTTGATTCTGCAGGCTACGACCATGCAGGTTTTGATCAGACGGGATACAACCGCGACGGCTATGACCGATTGGGATTCGACAAGACGGGTTGGAACAAACAAGGCTGGGACCGTCATAAGAACAGCCGCGACACCGGGACTCACTTTAACACTTACGGTTACGACATCTTCGGCTTTGACCGTCAGGGGTACGATATCCATGGCTATGACCGCTGTGGTTACAACAGGCGGGGCTATAATAAGCGCGGCGACAACCCCGAGATCCAATCGCCATCAGACGCGTACACGAATCCGCTTGCGACCCAACTCAACCGAATCAATGCCAATGACCAACAATACGATAAGAATGGCTACGATCAGGACGGTTACGACCAATACGGCTATGACCACTGGGGATATGATCGAAATGGCTACGATGAAAGCGATTCCACCAAAGACGTTTACAATAATCGCGGGTACAGCCGTTATGGCGAGGAAATAAAGGGCTACGACAGCGAAGGATACGACCAATTTTGCTATGATGAAGAAGGCTACAGCAGAGATGGTTACGACGATGAAGGCTACGACCGCAACGGCTATGATCGCGATGGCTATGACCGACGTGGTTACGACAGTGCCGGTAAGACGAGATCTATAAAATAACATCATGCGACGAGATGAGGGGGGCATGGCGCGCCACCACAACCGGCCTGCCCCCCATCTGTACTCTCCACCGTTAAAACACACCGGCCTACAGCTAAAGGGGGGTATAACATTTGTTATAGTATGCCTTTGGACAAATCAGCCACAACCTGCTTAAAACACAAACTTAATTCAAAAAAACAACGCATTTTCTATTCGTTCTTGCATAGCCTTTTCTGGCCACCCCTGAGACCTGCACCATTATTTTTTTCGATAAAACAATCAGTTCCCGGCCATCACTTTTCATGGCACGTGCATTGCTTTAATAAGTAATGCACGTAATTAATAACCAATACACCCGCAAAGCTAATTATGCAAAACTAACTGATTGGCAAAACAATTTTCCTAACAAAATAGAGAACAGATATGGAAAAGCACTTGATCAGAGCTATAATTTATAGAACAGACTCCGGTGCGAATTCCAGAGAGGCCGAATGCATTTAGATAAAATCGAAATTTTCCCTTGGGACAAAAATTTTGACACCGGAATTCTCGAAATTGATCGGCAACACCAACGCCTTGTTGAACTCCTCAATCTGCTGGTAAGTCATCTGGCGTTTCAATCGCAAGCTCCGACGTTGAATACGATTTTTGATGAATTGAAATCGTACGCGCTCATCCATTTCAAAACCGAAGAGGAGATCTGGCATAAGGCGCTTGATGACGATCCCTGGGTAATAGACCATCAGGAAACTCATGCCCAGTTTGTTGTTGAAGTGAAGCGCCTGAAAGGGGAGAAAAGTGACAGGTGCTTTGATGATGTCGTCGCCGATATTGTCGCTTTTCTGACCAACTGGCTGGCACTGCACATTATCGATACAGACAAACGATTGGCCAAGGCCGTTTTAGAGATGCGCGCCGGTCGCTCCCGACAAGAGGCCAAGCGCATTGCCGATGAACAGATGACCGGTACAACAAAGATCGTCATTGAAACAGTGCTGTCGATGTATGAACGTCTGGCCAGCCACACCGTACAACTGATTAAAGAGATCAGTCGACGCAAACAGGCTGAAAAAAAGCTCCTGGACACCCATCAGGCATTATGCCTTGCCAAAGAAGGGGCCGAAGTGGCAAATCAGACTAAGAGTGTTTTTATCGCCAATATCAGCCATGAAATACGCACACCGTTAAATGCAGTAATTGGGATGGTCCACCTTCTCAAGCGAGACGGCCTGACAGAGAAGCAGGCCTTCCGGGTCGACAAAATTGAGGATGCCTCTCAGCACCTGTTGTCGGTCATCAATGACACATTGGATCTATCAAAAGTCGAAGCGGGAAAACTTGTTCTCGAATCGGTCCCACTCAATCTTCCCAGTCTGGTTCAAGAAACCATCAGCATGCTTGACGGCCAGATCGAGGCAAAAGGTCTCGACCTGAAAGTTGAATGCGAGAATCTCAGAGGCCGCCTGCATGGCGATCCGACTCGGCTCAAGCAAATGCTGCTCAACTACTTGACCAATGCCATCAAATTCACAGAGCAAGGTGCCATCACCTTTCGCGCCAGCGTGACTGAAGAAAGTCCCTCGGTCTCCCTGTTGCGTATTGAAGTAACGGATACCGGAATCGGCATAGCAACAGAACAATTGCCTCTGTTATTTTCAAACTTTGCCCAGGCTGAGACATCCACAACCCGTAAATATGGCGGTACTGGACTTGGTCTGGCTCTGACCCGTCGCCTCGCTGAATTGATGGAGGGAGAAGCAGGAGTCCAAAGCACTGTGGGACTGGGAAGCACGTTCTGGTTTACCGCCCGGCTGAAAAATGAAAACGGCACGTCCAAAAACACTCAGGAACCAGCGGAAACGGCAGAAGCAGTGCTGAAGAAGTTCTATCGCGGCAAACAAATACTGCTGGTAGAAGACAACAAAATTAATCAGGAAATTGCCTTGGATATACTGGAAGATGTCGGTCTTTCCATCACAATTGCCGACAATGGTGCCCAAGCCGTCACGGATATCGGTAAAAGTGAATTTGCTCTGGTCCTTATGGATATCCAGATGCCGGTAATGGATGGGCTTGAAGCGACAAAACAGATCAGAAAGCTGCCTCAATACAGTTCACTACCGATTCTGGCCATGACAGCCAACGCCAGCGTCGAAGACAAAAAAGATTGTCTGGCAGCAGGGATGCAGGATGTAATCAGCAAACCCGTTGATCCGGAGCAACTGTTTAAAACACTGGTCCGATGGCTGGCACCATTGCCTAAATAGAGGAGAACAATGACGTGCAAACAGGTCAAAAAAAAATCGACCAAATGCTCAAAACCATTCTGGTGGTGGATGATATCCGCGAAAATTTAGAGGTTATTGGCGGAGTTTTGCAGAGTGACTACCGTGTCAGGGTGGCCAACTCAGGGCAACGTGCGATCAAAGCCGCAGCAAGTGAGCCACGTCCCGACCTGATTCTTCTCGATGTCATGATGCCTGAAATGGATGGCTACGCCGTTCTGCGTGAACTCAAAGCGAACCCGGCAACCAAAGAAATCCCGGTTATTTTTGTCACGGCCATGGATTCCGATCAAGACGAGGAATTCGGTCTGGCTCTGGGGGCGGTGGATTATGTGACCAAACCGATCCGACCGGCGATTCTGTTGGCGCGGGCCCAAACCCAGTTGGAATTAAAGGAATCACGTGATCGACTACAGAATCAAAATACCTGGCTTGAAGAAGAGGTCAGGCGACGCATGGCGGAAAACGAACTGATCAAGGACGTCACCTTGTATGCCCTGGCCTCTCTGGCGGAAGTACGTGATCAGGAAACGGGCTATCACCTTCAGCGCACCCAAACCTACCTGGTGCTGATAATGGAGCAGCTCAAAGATCATCCACGCTTCCAAGCGGAGCTAAGTGAATCGGATCGGCAACTGATCGCCAAAGCCGCACCATTGCACGACATCGGAAAAGTCGGCATTCCCGATGAAATACTGCTGAAACCCGCACGCCTGACTCCTGACGAATTTGAGATCATGAAAACTCACAGCAAAATTGGCGGTGACGCTCTGGCCAAAGCAGCACAACGTGTTTTGGATGCCCATCCCGACGATAAAAAAGATGCGGAAAGCCAAGGGTCTCTGATTTTTCTCGACATCGCATGCAAAATCGCCATGCACCACCATGAGCGTTGGGACGGTACCGGCTATCCGGACAATCTGGCTGGTGAAGACATTCCGATTCCGGCACGACTGATGACCCTGGTGGATGTTTTTGATGCCCTGAGTTGCAAACGCCCCTACAAAGAGCCTTTTCCCATGGAAGAGACCATCGCCATCATCCGCGAAGAGCGTGGAAAACAATTCGACCCGGATGTTGTTGACGCGTTCGTTGTTTTACAAGATCAATTTGTTGCGATTGCCAACGAGTTTGCCAATACAGAGGAATAACCCGCAGGGAGAGGTTTATGGCAACCATCTTGATTGCCGATGATGACAACATGACCCGCAACCTGCTGGAACTGAATCGGCAGGACAAAGAACATCAAGTTACGGGTGTCTCCAACGGTGAAAAAGCGCTGAAAAAACTGCAGACAGAAATATACTGTCACGGTTCAACTGGACCTTCAGGAGATCCCCTCATGCCAGTGCTTTCCCCTACAACTGGGACAAGTATTTCTCAATCTGCTGGTCAATGCGGTACAAGCCATGGAGGCTCAGGGGCGGATCACCATCTGCACCGGGTCGGATGCCCACACTATTTGTGTTGAGATCAGTGACACCGGCTGCGGCATGCCGCAAAGTGTCATCGATAAAATATTTGATCCGTTATTCACCACCAATCCCGTTGGTCTCGGCACAGGCCTGGGCCTTTCCATTTATGCCGACAACATGCGCCGCCACAGTGGAACCATTGCCGTAAACAGCGTCATTGGTGACGGGGATAACCTTTTCTATAAAACGTTCGGTATTGCCATGAAACAGATGACAAACAAGCTTCAGCACTTATTTTTTTTCCCGGTTCTCTTTACCGCCACGATCTCCCTGATCTTGACCGGAACGTTTTACTATACGCTGAGAACCGACCTGAAACAGCTTTCTGAAGAACAATCCATTCATTCGCAAATAGGACAGCATCTCATTCTTTTCCAGAACGACCTTATCGTACTGCAGCAGATGTCCGCCAAGGCCCCTCAATTGCCGAAAAAAGTCCAGCAGAGAGCATTACACAATTTGGACGCGCAACTTATAGCGCTTCGCGATCTGGCGATTCATGATGAACAGATCAACACCTTACTTCAGAATGTACAGAGCAATTATCTGGCGTATAAACAATCTATTGCCGCGGTTATCGAAACAGACACGCCCGCCTCTTCAATACGAAATATTGAGCTTGCCAACACGCACTATTTTGACCTTCACGCATCAGTTCTCACACTGGTTGCACGTGTTGATGAACACATCAACATTCACGATCTGGAACTAAAACAAGACTTTCAACGTTTTTTGAAAAAAGTGACCGTTGCCATCATTGTCAGTCTTTTTTTTCTGTGGCCGATCTGGCAACTGTTGACGCGCCGGTTATCCAATCAACTCGGCCAGATTGCCACAGCTCTGGGAGAGTTTACCGTTGACAACATCCCTGATAACCTGCCGCAAATTGAAACACTCAACTCAAATGACAAAAACCTGCTCAAACCTTTGGCAGGCGCAGTGCTCTCTTTTCACCGCAACCTTATTGCCAGAATCAATGCGGAACAGCGCCTCCAGAAAGAACAGTTTCGGCAACACTCCCAAAAAGAGTTTCTTGCCACAATCGCTGAGCAGTCTCCCAACGGGATTCTGCTCGCAGACTGCAGTACCCTGGAATTTATAACGTTCAATGATTCGGCTTGTCGCATGCTCGGATACAGTCGTGAAGAGTTCAGCAACATGACACTTTACGATATCATAGCCAACCGTTCTGCAAGTGAGCTTGAGCAACATATTGCCGAGCTGATCGCTACGAATGGCGGCGAATTTGAAACCGATCACCGCCGTAAAGATGGTTCTCTGTGTCATCTGAGGATTTCAGTCAGAATCCTTAAAATTGACGGTAAAACGTGCATCAGTGGCATCTGGATAGACCTCTCGGAATTGACCGAAGCAAAGATGAAACTGGCTGCTGAACATCACCAATTAAAAGAGCGCATCAAGGAACAAGCCTGCCTCTATGATATTTTTGCGTTAACAGAAGATAACACCCAACCGCTTGAGAACGTCTTACAGAACGTTGTCGAACGTCTGCCAGCCGGTTGGCAATACCCGCAAATAACCGAAGCGCGTATTAAGTTTGCTGACCAGATCTTTACAACAGCGGCGTTTGAGGAAACCCCGTGGCAACAAAGTGCCAACGCAGTAACATTGACGGATGTTCCGGTGGTGATCACCATTGTCTACCGGGAAGAACAGCCCCAGGAACAGGAGGGAGTCTTTCTTGCGGAAGAGCGGTCACTGCTTGATGCCATCCTCAAACGAATCTGCGATGTTGCCAATCGCCACTCCACCATCGCTTCGTTTGAGGAACAGCATCAACTGCTTGCCACCATGTTCTCGCAAACGACCAATGGCGTTCTGTTTACCGATATTGAAACCGGGGAATTTATAGAGTTCAACGATGCCGCAGCCACAGCCCTCGGCTACACCCGAGAAGAGTTTTCCCTGCTCAGCGTTATCGATATTCAAGCAGAGCAAAAAACAGCAGAATTTGAAGAGAAAAGCCAACGAGTCGCGGCGGGTGAAAAAATTAACTTTGAAACCCAACATCGCTGCAAAGACGGCTCAGTGCGTGATGTCTTCATGACATTGCGGCGTATTACATTCCGCGGTCGGCAGATGCTTGCCGCCTCCTGGCATGACATTACCGAACAGAAAAAACGCTTACGCGATCAGAAAAAGACAGTGGAACGTCTACGCATGCAGAGTCAGCTGCTGGGCGGAATCACCTTGTTGCCTGCTGCCATCGAGGGCGATCTCGACCAGTTCTCTTACAAAACAACAGAGATGCTGGCCACGGAGCTTGGTATTGAACGGCTTTCTGTCTGGCTCTACAATACAGATCAAACCGAACTGCACTGTATCTCACTCTACGAGCTCAGCCCACAACAACATAGTCGGGGCATGGTCCTGTCTGAAGAGAAATTCAAAGACGAATTGCAGGCGCTCAAGCAGGCCCGCTACGTCAATGCCGATACCCCATGTGCCGACCCACGCACCAAAGGTTATTGCGAAAGTTATCTCCAACCACTGAATATCACGGCAATGCTCGACTGCAGCATCATCTCGGCGGGACGTCACCGCGGCGTGATCTGCTTTGAACACGTCAACCGCGAACACCACTGGGAACATGATGAGATTATCTTCGGTTGTCAGGTCGCCGATCAATTAGGCATGGTACTGCTGACCCAGGAACGGCTGCAGGCGAATCGTGAAGCCGAAGCCAGTCGCCAGGAACTGTTGCAGAGTGAAGAACGCCTGCGCTGTATTACCGATTCCGCCAGCGACGCCATTTTGATGATGGACCCACAGGGCGCCATCAGTTACTGGAATCCGGCGGCAACGCAGATTTTCGGTTACGCGGCAGAAGAAGCGCTCGGCCGGAACTTACACGAACTATTAGCCCCCCCAAAACATATTAAATCACACCTCAGCGCCTTCCCTGAATTTTTGCGCAGCGGCACCGGAGCCGCTGTGAACAAAACCGTTGAGTTAAGCGCAATTTGTAAAGATGGACGAGAAATCCCCATTGCCCTGTCCCTCTCAGCGGTGCAGTTAAATGCATCTTGGCATGCTGTTGCCATCGTCAGAGATATTTCAGAGGCCAAGCAACATGAAGCAGAGCTTCTTGAGGCAAAACAACGGGCCGAGCAAAGCGAACAGGCAAAGACACAAGTCCTTGAGCAACTTGAGGATATGGTCGCAAACCGCACACGAGAGCTCAAACAGAGTAACTTGAAATTGCAGGCTATTTTTGATGCGGCTAGCAGCGGCATCGCTCAGATCAAAGATCGAACCATCATTCGCTGTAATCGACGCATGGAAGAGATCTTCGGGTATGGCCCCGGTGAAATGCTCAACCTGTCAACGCGTGTCTGGTATGCCAGCGATTCCCAATACCTTAAGGTAGGGGAACAGGTCAAAGAAGCTATGGCCAGACTGGGAGAATACAGTTCAGGGGATATCCTGTTGCGTCGCAAAGACGGCAGCCGTTTTTGGGCCCGCTCCAAAGCTAAAAAGCTCCAGCTTGAAGGAGCGGAAAACACATTTGTATCCATGTTTGACGATGTCACCGCAGAACGAGAAGCCGCAGAAGCTCTGCGTCTCGCTAAAGAAAGTGCCGAAGAAGCCAACCAAGCAAAAAGCTCTTTTCTGGCCAATATGAGCCATGAAATCCGCACACCCATGAACGCAATTATCGGCCTGGCCCATCTGCTTAAACGCGATGCGACCCCACAACAGGTAGGACAACTGGAAAAAGTCTCTGACGCCGCTCAACATCTTCTGAGAATCATCAACGACATTCTCGATTTCTCAAAAATAGAAGCGGGCAAAATGATCCTCGAGCCCATGGATTTTGAGCTGGAGAATGTCATCGACACGGTCCGTTCCCTTTTGTCGGAAAAAGCTGTGGACAAGGGGCTTGAATTTATCACCAACATCGCTGACCTTCCCCAGTATCTTCACGGTGATGGACTCCGTCTGGGACAGATTCTGCTCAACTTTGCTGCAAATGCAGTCAAATTTACCACCAACGGCAGCATCTCTCTTCATGCCGAACAGCTCGGCGAAGAGAGCGACACCATTTGGATTCGCTTCACGGTCAGTGATACAGGAGTCGGTATGACAGAGGCGCAACAACGCCATCTGTTTGAAGCCTTTGAACAAGGAGACAGATCAACAACGCGCCAGTTTGGCGGAACAGGTCTGGGACTGGCCATCTCAAGAAAACTAACGGACCTGATGGGCGGAGAGATCGGCGTGAAAAGCGAGCCCGGCAGCGGAAGTAAATTCTGGGTGGATCTGCCCTTTGGCAGAGTCGTTAACCGCAAAGACCAGCACAATTATCAACCGATACCACCAGGAACCAGAGTCCTCGTTGCCGACGATCACCCCGAAGCACTGGAGATACTGGTTTACATGCTGACCCAGTTACAGTGCAGTGTAACAGCCGTCTCTGGAGGCCTGGAAGCTGTTGGGGCCGTCAGTATGGCGGACCATACACACACCCCTTTTGAACTGGTTCTGATGGATTGGGAAATGCCTAAAACAAATGGGCTTGATGCGGCTCAGCTGATCCTCAGTGAAAAATTGACAGCTCCTCCCAAACTGATCCTAATCAGTGGCACCCATCTCAAAAATTCTGAGATTCTGAAAAAGTATGGCTTTATCGGTTTCATTGCCAAACCGATTACCCCTGTGTCACTCAAAACCTCATTAGAAGAGATCCTCAATCAACACCCAGGCGAAACAAACGGGAACCTGCGTCATCTGGAAAGGAAGCTGAACAACCACGCCGGACAACATCTGCTGCTGGCAGAGGACAATCCGCTAAATCAAGAGGTCGCTCTGGAAATGTTGGAAAGTCTAGGGCTAAATGTCGAGGTTGTAGAGGACGGCCTTGAGGCCGTCGAGCTAGCCCGTCAGCACGACTTTGATCTTATCTTGATGGATATTCAGATGCCTGTCATGGACGGTCTTGAGGCAACCCGCCGAATCAGAACACTCCCAGGCTGTAAAAACACGCCAATTCTTGCCATGACTGCCAACGCTTTTGAAGAGGACCAGAAAAACTGCTCGGAAGCCGGGATGAATGCCCATATTGCCAAGCCGGTTGACCCGGAGTTGCTCTATAAAATGTTGCTTGAATGGTTGCCGGAACCAGAGGCTGGCCTCAAAATTTCCAGCAAGTCAACTGAGGCAAATCTTTTACCGGAACCAGCATCCTTTACCCCCGAATCCATTCCGGGTTTTGATTATTCAGCCGGCTTGCGCAGTGTCTTGGGAAAACCGCAACGTCTGATCGATTTCCTGCAACGCTTCGGCCAGGAACATACCGATGATGCACACAAGATTCGCACCCTTCTCAAATCGGGTGACGTTGATGACGCGCAACGCATGGCCCACACGTTAAAAGGTGTTGCCGGTACTGTTGGTCTCATCCAGATTCAAAAACTGGCTCAAAAGGTCGAGATGAGTCTCAAAGAGAATGAACCTGAAAAGTCGGTTATCTCCCATATTGACTCGTTAGAGCAGCAACTTGTCCCGCTAGAACAAACGTTAAACAACCTTCCGATCAACTCATCACCGGCGCCAGAAGAATGGGCCAACCTGAAACCACAACTCGAAGCCCTGGAGAGATTTCTCCTAACCGATGACCTGGAAGCAGCCAGCCTGTTTGCGGAACTGCGTAACCAGATCAATAACACTTTTGGTAAAGAAGCCATTCACCTGGGAAGAATGATCGATTCTTTTGCGTTTCAAGAAGCCGCAGAGTTGTTGAATGTGCTGATGACGAGCAGTGCTCCACACATCAAGTCATTGCAAAAACATCACCGCGGCACTGAAAACAACGACTCGTAAATTGATGATACGGTATTAAATAGCGAAGGAACCTGAGATCTCAGTCCATCACCGGCAAGGAAAAGGTAAAGGTGGTTCCCTCGGGATCCGCAGAAATAAATCTGACCTTTCCACCCAATAACTTCTCGCCGATCAACTTCATTGAATAGGTTCCCAGACCGCGTCCTTCATCAGTTTTCGTGCTGAAATTCTTTTCAAAAAGACGTAACTGAACATTTTTCGGAATAACCTGATTATTGTGCACATGAAAGATGACCCGGTCTGCCACCTTCGACATCCATACCTTCACCACTTCATTATCAGTGCTCGCTTCGAGTGCATTGGTGATCATGTTACAAAGTACGCGCATCACAAGAGAAACATCACTGTACACATGCACATTCTGCTCACTCGTAACAATCTCAAGATGTGTTTTTTCAGCGGCGGGGTGATGACTGTAAAAAGAACGAATTTCAGCTAGAAGATTATCCGTTGCAACGTCTGTCTTTTGCAATGAGGCCTCGGCAGTATGCTTTGAAAGCATTTTCTGCACTTCAACCTCTTTGATGAGTCGTTCACTCAAGTTATGAATCACCTGACTGTACTTCTCAATACTTTTACCGCGTAAAAGAAGATTGCTGGCACCATACAGTCCATTGAGTAAATTGTTGATATCGTGATAAAACGTTTTCTCCAAAACGGCGCGTTGCTGATCAACGGTAATATCTTGAATAAAAAGAAACAGCAGTCGATAGCCTTCGATCCGAATCGGTTGAGATCTGATGCGCAGATACAATTCGTTACATCCTTGCTCAGCCTTCATGGTCAGGGCACAGGTTTCCTCAGCAGCCTGGTCTGTTTTCAGACTTGAAAGCATGGCCAACACCGCACCACAGGTGGAACAGGATTTTGACGTTCCGCAACCGCCGGGCATTTCGTCAGAGTGGATACAATGCAACACCTCACCGGGACGTAAGCCAAAGAATTCGTAAGGATCAGTGATACCGAGCATTTTTATGAACTTGTCGTTCAAAGACAAAACCTGGCGTTGCTCATTCACAATTGCGAACAACCCCCCCACCGAGTTCAGCAAAACCGACACAACCTCACTATCACTGATAACCTTCAATTGGCTGGCAAGCTCTTCCTGAGTCAAACGCCGAGCCGGAGCAAAGTTCGTTTCAATCATTAAAAAACCCCTCATTAACTCTCTACATCTGCCCGTTCCATCCAAAAACACAGTGGTTTTAAAACCCTCAACTTTTGCTTTATCAATGCCAAGTCAATGCTGAACATTCAGGAGTATGGCACAGCATCGTATCTTTCACACAAGGCGCGAAATTACCAAAGAGGCCATTCTAAAATGATGCAACACCGTGAGAATAGTACAAAATAAAGCCAGACCCAACGATTTTATTTGAACGGAACACTAGCTCTAGTATTGTACCATAACTTAAAAATTAAGCGCGTTATTCGCGAGCCCCCTTGTCATCAGACTGCAAGAGTCTGCAAAAACAAAAAAGGCCTGATCCGAGGATCAGGCCTTTATAAAATGGAGCGGGAAACGAGATTCGAACTCGCGACGTCAACCTTGGCAAGGTTGCACTCTACCACTGAGTTATTCCCGCACATTATGTTTGTGCTGTGCTCTGTCAGAGCGGGGTTAGTTCTAACAAAACCCTGAGACGAAGTCAAACTTTTTTTCGCATAAAATCCTTCAATAAAAATTTCCCTGTCCGTTATTGAGAAGGACCGGATGACGAACGTCCCTGCTTCATCAGGAGACCGACAACAAAGATGGCAATGGAACAACTCAATCCGGCATACAACGGTGAAAGCCATCCTCCAACCCCGCCCATCGCCACCACACAACTGGGGGCCAGATAGATCGACCACTTACCGGCACCATGCAGATCCCGCTGTGGCAAAATAATGGCCAGCAGGACCGGGAAAAACAACGTGGCACCGCGCAAGCCCATGGACAAAAAGCTCCACTGCATGATGGCAGAGCCCATATTGGCCATCAATAAACCAAACGCTCCGCAAACCAGCGCAAGAATCACCAGCCGTCGTTGGGCGACATCAGGAAGTCCCGGCCACAGGCGGCCACGAATCACATCAACCCGCAACGTGGTTGCAGCCCCCAACGCCAGTCCGGCCGACGTAGCCACGGCAGCGATCAGCAATGTGGCGAAAGATAAACCGGCAAACCAGGCCGGGAAATGTTGAAGAATAAATTGCGGCAACGCCAGAGCACTTTCCATCTCTGGAAACTGACGCCGCATAAACAGGCCCACCGTAATGCCCAGCAACCCCAAGGGGGGAATCAGTACCGCACTGAGCAACGCACCGGAACGTGCCGTGATCTCGTTGCGGGCGGAAAACACCGCCTGTAAATAGGTCTGGGTGGAGATCACTCCAACCAGCATCGACACCAGATCCGAAGTACCTGCCTGCACCCCGTAGCCCAACAGATTAAACCAGGGATCGTTTGCAAAAAACTGACGGTAGCCACTCCAACCGCCACCATGATGATAGGCCATGATCCCGGCAACCACCATGGTCAGGTAGATCAAAAACAGCTTAACCAGACCAAGCCGCCCTGCCCCTTTCATGCCGCCATAGGCAAAAGTCACCACCAGAAGCGACGCCAGCAATGCACTCACTTCAAGCGACAGACCGAACAGCGCGGCGAGAATTGCGCCACACGCCAACAATTGAGCGACAATCTGAATGAACATGCCGGTGGCGGAAAACAGGCTGGCAGCAACCCGCGCTTGGGGCCCGTAATGGCGTTCGATCAGTTGCGGGATGGTTTCAAGCTGAGCGCGGCGCAGGGGCACGGCGAGAAACAGACCGAGAAACAGGCAGGCTAATCCGGCACCGAGGGTGAACCACCAGGCGGAGAGACCGTAGAGAAACGCCAGTTGTGCGGTGCCGATGGTCGAAGCTCCGCCAACCAAAGTGCCGGTAATGGCACCGGAGACGTGCCAGGCCCCGAACTGGCGGCCACCAAGAGAAAATTGCACGCCATCGCGGATCTTTTTTTGTCCGCTGAAGGCAAGGACCACCATGACCACCAAAGTCAGGCTGAATGCGAGCAGAAATGTCGGCTGATGAGACACGGGATGAAATCCTTGGCAATAACATAACAACATGGCAAAGTCTGATTCATAGCATATTTCCACACTGTGGTGATGACTTTCTTATTGGCCAGCCCTGCTGTGCGCTGTTATTTTCGTTGCCGTTGCCAACACTTCAAGATAAATTGGTTCTTTCTATTTCACCTCTGCAATGACCCATTACGGATCTTGATATGATTGATACCACCGTCGCCCTGTTTGCCTCTATTTTTGTTGTCAGCAGCCTGTGTCAGTGGCTGGCATGGCGCGTCAAACTTCCAGCCATCATTTTTCTTCTGTTGACCGGTCTGCTTGCCGGGCCAACCTTTAAGATTTTCGATCCGGATCAGTTTCTCGGAGATCTGTTGTTTCCCATTGTCTCACTCAGTGTTGCCGTCATTCTGTTTGAAGGCAGCCTGACCCTTAAATTCCGTGAGATCAAGGGAATGCACTTGGTGGTGCGCAACATGTGCTCGTTCGGCATGCTCATCACCTGGGTCATCACCACCGTCGCCACGCGATTAGCCACCGGCATCAGTTGGGAGCTGTGTTTTCTGTTTGGCGCCATCTCCGTAGTCACCGGGCCGACGGTGATCGCCCCGATGTTACGCACCGTACGACCAACAGCCGCAGTTTCCAGTATCCTGCGCTGGGAAGGAATTGTGATTGATCCGATCGGTGCGTCTCTGGCGGTTCTGGTGTACGAATTTGTCATCAGTGGCGGCGGCCAGGAAGCCTTGGGGCATACGTTGATGAGCTTCGGCAATATCGTTCTGGTTGGTTTTGCCATCGGTGCGGCCGGAGGCTATGGATTCGGCATGCTGATCCGCAATCACTGGCTGCCGGAATTTCTCCACAACGTTTCAGCACTGGCCCTGGTATTCGGCACCTTTGCCCTGTCCAACCTGTTGCAGCCTGAATCCGGCCTGGTCACCGTCACCGTGCTCGGCATGTGGTTGGCCAATATGCCTGACGTTGATATGGAGGAAATTCTCGATTTCAAAGAGAGTCTCAGTATCCTGCTCATCTCCCTACTGTTTATCATTCTTGCCGCCCGCCTCGATTTCAACTCGTTTGAAAAGCTGGGATGGTCGGCTGTGTATATCTTCCTGGCCATACAGTTTTTAGCCCGGCCACTCAATATCATGTTCTCATCTTTTGGCTCGACCCTGCGCTGGCCAGAACGCCATCTACTCGCCTGGATCGCCCCGCGCGGCATTGTTGCCGCTGCGGTCTCAGCCCTGTTTGCCCTGCAACTGGAACAGGCAGGTTTTGAAGACGCCGCGCTACTGGTGCCACTGACCTTTTTGGTCATCATCGGTACCGTGCTGCTACAAAGCGCCACAGCCCGCCCCATTGCCCTATGGTTAGGGGTAGCGGAACCCGAACCGCGCGGCTTCCTGATGATCGGCGCTAACCCTGTTGCCCGAGCCATTGGCAAGGCCCTGGTGGAAAACGGCTTTCGCGTTCGTCTGACCGACTCAAGCTGGGAAAAAATCTCCAAAGCACGTATGGATAGTTTGCCCACCTATTTCGGCAATCCAATCTCAGAACATGCCGACCGCCATCTTGACATGGTCGGTCTCGGGCGGCTACTGGCCCTCTCAAGCCGTGAATCACTCAATGTCAATGCAGCCATGCACTACCGCATCGACCTTGGTCAGGAAAATATCTACTCCCTGCAGACGCGCGCTGACAGTCAAAAGTCAGAAAAGATGCAGGTGACGGCGCGCCACCGCGGCCAACGCCTGTTTGGACGGGATGTCACGTATCACAGGTTACGCGAGATGTTGGAACAAGGGGGCGAAGTGCACACCACCAAGCTGTCCGAGGCGTTTACCTTTAAGCAATTTCTCGATCAACAATTTGAAGGCACTATCCCGCTGTTTGCCATTGATCGTAAAGATAATATCCGTATTTTTACCACCGATGCCGCCCTGAGTCCGTTACCCGGCTGGAAGATTATCAGCATGATGCCACCGGAATTCTGCCTGACCAGCGGCCCGATCAATGGAGAAGGTTTGACCGCAACCGAATCGGTATGACATAATCTTAAATCCTATCGATTCTTACAAAGACGTAAGAAACACTCACAGCAACGAGGCTGGACGATGATTCGTCCAGCCTTTTTTATTGAGGAGAACAGCAATGGCCAAGATCATTTTCTGGGAAAAGCCCGGTTGCAAAGGCAATGCAAAGCAAAAAGAGATTCTTGAAGCTTCGGGGCATGAACTCGATGTGCGCGATCTGCTCACCACCGGCTGGTCCGAAGAGACCTTGCGTCCGTTCTTTGGCGACCTGCCGGTTGCCGAGTGGTTCAATCCGACCAATCCACTTGTCAAAACGGGCGAGATCAAGCCCTCTGAGATCAGCGAGACAAAAGCCCTGGCGCTGATGGTTCACGAACCGCTGTTGATTGTGCGTCCGTTGATGCAGATCGGTAATTACAAGATGGCCGGGTTTGATGTGGCGCGAGTGGAAGAATGTATTGCGATCAATAAAGAGTTGATTGGTGAGCAGGACCCGAAAAAATGCCCTTGTGTGACGCAGGTGTGTGATCCTCCGGCGTAATCTGAGTTATCCAATGAGTGGTGCGCAAAGATCATCTGGAACTCAACTCTGTGCACACATGACATGGGCTTCCACGCTGCTGAACGGGAGGGCTGGGCTGCTGAATAACAGACGATCGAAGGGTGGGCTCCGTCCCACCCGTTTAATCGGTGCCACACCAGAAATAGAGAGAGTCGTAAAAAAGTTATCAACGTTTTACATAAGTGCTGATGAATTGCTCGATTCGTCGACTTAAAGGGCGACGAGCCGAATCTGTAACGCATTACGGAAAGAGCCCCATTGTCGGTGGGTCCAGGTTCAGGAGGTGTTCAAGCTGGCTTTTGCATACTTTTGAGCGGCCAGTCAAAAGCATGTCGGCTGCCGGGACGAAACCCGGCGGCCTTGACTTTGATCTTGATCTTCAGTGGTTCGTCATTAGGAACGAATTGCGCTGTCAAACTTCATCCGTTCGCAATTCTAGTCCCCACGTGACGCGGGCTTCCGCGCCCGCACGTCGGCTCCCTTTTGCGTCGACAAAAAGGAGGCAAAATCGACTCCCAAGGGGTTGTCATCAATCAGCCTTCACGGAGTTGTTGCGGATCTTTTTCACGTCAGCGGCGTTATCGGTCGTCGCCATAGAACGACTATCGCTCCTCCCTCTGCCTTGCTGACGCAAAAAATCTCACGCAACACCTCTCGTTCATCTGATTAATAACAACCCTATTGCGCTCTTCGGGTTCCCTCACTCCATTCTCTTACACCGCGATGTCGGCAAAACTCGCTACCGCTCAAACAGGTTGCCGACAACCATCGCGCTGACGTTCATTGCGTTCGGTGCTGCTGAACGGGAGAGCTTGGCTGCTAAATAACACTCTTAAGAAGGGTGGGCACTGCCCACCCGTTTTACCGGTGCCACGGAAAAAATAGAGTAAGGCGTTAAACCGTTATCAACGTTTTATGCCAAAAATGATGAGCTGCACGATTCGCCGACCTAAAGGGCGGCGAGCCGAATCTGTGATGCAAAACGGAAACAGACACAGTGTAGGTTGATCCAGGTTCAGGAGGTGTTTAAGCTGGCTTTTGCATACTTTTGGGCGGCCAGCCAAAAGTATGTCGGCTGCCGGGACGAAACCCGGCGACCTTGATCTTGACTTTGATCTTCCGTGGTTCGTAATCCGAAACTGATAGCTCTGGCAAACTTCATCCGTTCACAATTCTGGTGCCCATATGACGTAGGCTGCCGACGATCATCGCGGCAACGTTCACTGCGTTCGGCGGTGCTGAATCTAAAGAAGGACGCTTCTAACACACTGTAAAAACATCACTCAGCAAGTTTCCCCGTCGCCTGCTCAACCGCCATCTTCCAGAACGCCCGCACACTCGGCAACTGCAGAGCAGAACGGTTACAGCACAACCCCACCTCATAGGGATCAAGCTGCGGAGCTTTTTCGATAATTCGCACTTCGGAACTGAATGGGCTGCGCTGCAATACCAGCTTAGGCACGATGCCGATGCCACCGCCAATGCGCACCAGGGCAATCAGGGCTTCGTTACCCGACACTTCTGATCGGATGTTGGCTGCCACCCGCTCTGTTTTCAGCCATTGGTTGAGACGATCACGAGACAGGCCATATTGCGGAACCACCAGATTCACCCGCGACAGATCGAGCAGGCCGTTACAGCGCGGATCTTCCAAAGGATCAACATTGGCTGGAGCAATAAACACCAACGGTGTCGTTGTTAACGGCAAAAATTCCATCTGTGACCGCTTGCCGGCGGGTAACGCAGCCACGGCAATGTCGATCTCACCACTGTTGACCTGATCCAGGGCCTGTTCAGCCGCCCCGGAATGAAGATGAATCTGTACATCGGGATAACGCTGGCGATAGCGTTCCAACACCCCCGGCAAAATACTGTACACCGCAGTAATCGACGCGTAGATCGACAGATTGCCCGACAGGTAATTATCGTCACGCAATTCCTGCTTAAACGAGCGCCACTGCTGAATCGACTCGCGGGCATAGGAGCGAAATAGTTCACCGGCTTCGGAAAGCATGACATGACGGTTATCACGAATGAACAGAGGTTTGCCCACCTGCTCTTCGAGACGCTGGATAGTGCGGGTCAATGCCGATGGGCTCATATGACATAACTGACTGGCGCGACCGAAATGTAACTGCTCTGCAGCCGTCAAAAACACTTCCAAGTGTTGAATATCCAAAAACTTCCCTCCCCTTGAGCAATTGATTCCAAACCATCATTGCAGGATATGCAACACAATATACCCGACAAATCAATTTACGCAATAGAAGCGATCCGTTAAAGTGCGCTATGATCACTTTTTTCGGATAAACCGTTGTGCGTTGTGAGGTTTTGCAAAAAGCTCATGTCACACAACGACACGATAACAGAACCATCATCCAACACATTTCAAGGGGGAAATCAATCATGGGTCAAAACTACTTCAACACTCTGAGCATGCGTGAAAAGCTCGACGAACTCGGCACCTGCCGCTTTATGGACGCTTCTGAATTTGCGGGCGGCTGCGAATACGCCAAAGGCAAAAAGATCGTCATCGTCGGCTGCGGCGCTCAAGGTCTTAACCAGGGTCTCAACATGCGTGACAGCGGTCTCGACGTGTCCTACACCCTGCGTAAAGAAGCCATCGCTGAAAAGCGTCAGTCCTACATCAACGCCACGGAAAATGGCTTCACCGTCGGCAGCTACGAAGAACTGCTGCCCACCGCTGACATCGTTATGAACCTGGCTCCGGACAAGCAGCACACCGACGTGGTTAACACCGTTGTACCGCTGATGAAACAAGGCGCCACCTTCTCCTACGCGCACGGCTTCAACATTGTTGAAGAAGGCACCATCATCCGTAAAGACCTCACCGTTATCATGGTTGCTCCCAAGTGCCCCGGTTCCGAAGTTCGCGCCGAATATCAGCGTGGTTTCGGCGTGCCGACCCTGATCGCTGTCCACAAAGAAAACGATCCCAACGGCGACGGCCTGGAACTGGCCAAAGCCCTGTGCTCCGCCCAAGGTGGTGATCGTGCCGGTGTTCTTGAGTCTTCCTTTGTTGCCGAGGTTAAATCCGACCTGATGGGCGAGCAAACCATCCTGTGCGGCATGCTGCAAGCCGGTGCCCTGCTGTGCTTCGATAAGATGGTCGAAAACGGCATCGAAGCCCCTTACGCCGTCAAACTGATCCAATACGGTTGGGAGACCATCACCGAAGCACTCAAGCACGGTGGTATCACCAACATGATGGACCGCCTGTCCAACCCGGCCAAGCTGGAAGCCTACGAGCTGGCTGAAGAACTCAAAGAGATCATGCGTCCGCTGTTCCGCAAGCACATGGACGACATTATTACCGGCGTGTTCTCCAGCACCATGATGGAAGACTGGGCCAACGACGACATCAACCTGCTGACCTGGCGTGAGCAAACCGGCCAGACTGCTTTTGAAAAAACCGAAGCAGCCGGTGAAATCTCCGAGCAGGAATACTTTGACAAAGCTATCCTCATGGTCGCCATGGTTAAAGCCGGTGTTGAGCTGGCCTTCGAAAGCATGGTCGAAGTCGGCATTGAGCCCGAGTCCGCTTACTACGAGTCGCTCCACGAGACCCCGCTCATCGCCAACACCATCGCCCGCAAGAAGCTCTACGAGATGAACCGCGTTATCTCCGACACCGCCGAGTACGGTTGCTACCTGTTCGCCCACGCCTGCGTGCCCCTGCTCAAGGACTTCATGGCCAGCGTGACGACTGAAGTGATCGGCAAAGGGCTGGACAATGTCGATACCAGCGTCGACAACAGCACTCTGGTGCGTGTCAACGCTGACATCCGCAGCCACTACATCGAAGAGATCGGTGAGGAACTGCGTGACGCGATGCAAGGCATGAAGGCGATTGTTTAATCGTCTTTGATTTAGATAAGGCTGCGTGAGAAAGGCCATCTGCATAGGTTATGCAGATGGCCTTTTTGTTTAGTTCGAATTTAACTGAAATCTAGGCTCAGGTCTTGAATTGCAATATTTTCAGCCGGACACCACGCGGCTAACCGTCGAATAACGACATCCGATATGGTCGGCAATCACTTTAAGTGTATAGCCGTATTCGAGATGGGCCTTCTTAATCCTGTGCTTTATTTGAAATACCAGAAAACAGCCCATTGAGGCATGGGCGTCCAACCAGTCGCTACCGACGCGAGACCTCTTTGATTCCGTTTTATCCACAAGTGGTGTTTCCGCTCCAGTCGCATAGCTTTGTTGATAATGCGATGCAGAGCTTCGCCGAGAGCATTGAAGCCATCATCGGCAAGAAGTTTCACAACATCTTGAATAACGCTATTTTTCTTCTGAATGGATCTTTTTCAACATCCTGCTAAAGATCCGTTTTTTTACGCAACCGATTCATTGCCGCTCTCAGGCTGATACGTAAGCGTTCAAGAGCTTTGGCCATGTGCCCTATTTCGTCATCCGTTTTAGCAACAATGGGTTCTTCGATTTGGCCATCGGCAAGATCCAGCACCTGTTGCGTCAATTTTTCCAACGGGCTAAGGGCGAACTTGATACCGGCAGTAATGACGATAATAGCCGCAACCAGAATTGCGGCAAGCGTCAACAGCAGGGTGTTACGCAAAGAGGCTTTCTCTTCGTTGGTTCTCAACAAAGAGAAACCAATGCGAAAGTTCCCCCAATGCTTTCCTTTCACCATAATGGGCGAGGCGATATCCCAGGTAACATCACCTTCCCCACGCTGATAGAACTGCAGGAACCCTTCCTGACGGTTCTGTGCGGCTTTAATGCCTATGGGGTCGTTGAAAACCTGCTTAGTGTGGTTGCCGAGGCGGTCTTTTTCCACATCACCGGTGATCGGTTGCTGGTAACGCATGTTGTGCGTCGGCAGGTATCCGTTTCTGTCAACCGCTATGGCAGCGGTGATACTGGGATCCTTAAAAAACTCTTCCTGCAAATCAAGAATGGCTTTATCGAGATAAAAATCGTACTTGGTATGATACTTCGGAGGATCAAAACCGGGAATTTCCTCATACTCGGTGTCAAATGCCTCATTAAGGGTAAACACCCCATTATCGATGGCTTCCTCCAAGATGCGACCAACGATTTTTGCGCCGATGATGGATTCAATGCGCCCCCTTTCACGTAGCTGTTTTTCAAGAGAACGCCCCTCCTGAGCGTTAATAAACCATGCTCCAACGCCAACAACAACCAGAAGCAGGATGCTGACGACAAAGGTTACTTTAAATGTGATCTTCTTAAACATGTCTCTCTTTCCTCCTAACTAACCCAATTTATTTTTTGTAGCCCATACGTACAGCACCCCAGTGCCGACCATTGATATGGATGGGGACGGAAAGCTCCATGATGTGTTCGCGGCCGGTATCCATATTGCAGCTTTGCAAAAGATAAGTTTCAGTGTTGTGGGCTGCAGCCAACCCGCAGTGACCATTGGCCATCCGTTTTGCACGGTTGTTCAACTGGTCGATTTCTGAGTTCCCTGTCAACGGTTGTGAGTAACGGGTGTTGTGAGTTGGCAGATAGCCATTGCGATCAACGATGACGACATAGAGCAGACGGGAGTCCTGCTCCAGGTATTTATCCAAAATCAGCCGCATGGTTTCATCGGCCATTTTGTCGTACTGGGTGTGATATTTTAAAGGAGATGTTTGGGGAATCGGGATATAGAACGTATCAAAAAGCTGCCCTTCCCGCAGCTGACCTGAAGAGATAAGTCGTTCCATCTGACCAAGGATCTCCTCTCGACACTGTTGTGCCCACGTCAGCACGTTGTGGTCGAATTCCGATTGAGGCTCCAAGGCCACCCCCTTCTGGGGAAGCACGGTTAGAAGAACAAAACAAAGCGCAATGACCGTGTTCTTAATAGGTTCCATAGGAAGGCTCCTTTGCCTGCTCAATTGTTGTTGTCTACAGTGTCTTGGATAAGGGCCGAAATGTCCTGAAACAACTGTTCGTTGCCGACCTGCACTTCCTGAACAACAAGCAAGCTATACTGTCTTACAGGGAAAAGAAGCAGCATGCGTTCGTCGTTTACGGCCAAAGAAACGCCCCTGAATTCCTGGTGTTGCCCAAGGGTGCTGTTGGCTTTAGCTCCCTGCTGTAAAAGTTCTTCCATCCATTGCCGGTAATAGGATGGGTCCTGTAAATTGTGCGCCAGAATATTGCCACCTTGCTGACTGAGGAGATAACCACCGACACCGGGAAGGGCTGTCAGCTTTTTTGTAAAATCTGAGACCTTAGCCACGGCTCCCCTCCATATTTTTTATTTCTGAAACAGTATCGGCGCAGATGGAGAGGTATTCATCGAACTGCTGCTGTTCCTCCAGCTCATCGCGCAGGCAGCAAAGAAACGCATCAAAAGAGAAATCCACCTGATTTTCCCACTGGTCCAGGGCATCATCAAAAATAATCTCCGCCATGGGCCCAGCGATTTTGATAAGGCCTTGACGTAACTCTGGAATTTTTTTCTTGAAGAAAAGCTCTGGTTGCGAAGAAGTCAGCGACGCCGGTTCGGATGATAACGCCGACTGCTGTAACATACCGAGAGAATAAGCAATCATGTGCTCATTCATCTGTGACTCGCCGAGAATGACGGCAGTGTTATCTTGCCAAGTTGTAATAACGAGGGACACTGTATCAAAATGCAGGGTCAGGCTGGTTGTTGTTGTCAGCTTATCTGTGGCCTGAGAATAGAGTTCGGCCACAACGGGTCCGAGGTCTTCCCAAGCGCTCGCGGAAAAAAACGACGGCATGCGGTTGAGAGTTATCTGTTGCGCAGAATCATAGAGACATATTCCGAGCACACCCGGAATTTCCTTTAAAGCTGCAACCATCTGTTCCATTCATGCCCTCCTGTATGAATTGGTTTTCGTCAGGGGCGCGCGGTTACCGCTCAACTGATGGCAATCCCCCTGCCACAAGAATCGGACGACGCACCTAGCTGATTGATTTTGCTTTGGCTGTAAATTTCATCAGAAAGTGTCCCGCCGCCTGGTTTTTTCGCAACCCAACCGCAATTCTGCTGTTTTCGTAAGAGAAAAATAAATAGGAAAGGCTGTCTGCTTCATTTATTGTCATGAGCGTCAATTGCCCTAAACGGAGCTCCTCACTGACCAGTCCCGCCGTCTGTTCAAGTTGTTCTGGGTAGCCGGCGACAGGAGGACGGACTCGATGCCCATGCGCATATGTCATTTTTCCGGCAGAATTGAAAAGACTAAACTCCACAACTTCTGGAAAACTTCGCAGAATATCGGCAAGCTTTTCACTCTGTTCTTCTCTGTGATCAACAGTTTTTTTCGAAGAAAAATCCACCGGCAACGATTCATCGGCAACGCTATTTTCATCCTTCCGGCACATCGCCTCCATCATCAGAGACGTAAACGGCTGATCTATTTCGTGCGTAACACTATGCCGACAGTCCAGAAGCTCAATATCGACATTATCCCAACCTAAAATACTGTAGGCAGCCTCCAGTCCCCCCATGCTACCCAGCGTTGCTGCAATAATCTCCCCAGCATACATGTGTAGTTCACCGCGTTCCGTTGTTTTTTTGACAACAACGGTGCAACTTTTCTGCTCCATGTTGATCAACTGCAATACGGAAGTCAGATTCAGTCCGCGAAGTTGGCCTTTTGTCCTGTCCTGTAACTGTTTACTGATAGTTTCAACAACTTCGGTTGCCGGTAGCGGATCAAACATAATCTGTGCAATTTTCAGCTCATTGAGTACCGCGGTTTCCAATTGAGGAGCACAGACAAGATAAACAGGCAAAGAGGCTTGCTTTTGGTTGAGAAGCTGAATACGGTCAACAACCTCCTCTTCACTTTCGGCAACAACAAGGGCGGCATTATAGTCTTCTTGCAGTTCAGCCGCTGAAATGGAGTCCATAAATATAGATAGCGTGACTTCTATGTCGCTCAGGCGATCAAAAGCATGCTGAAGCTCATTATTGAATTTGCTATTTTGGCTGGAAAGCAAAATTCTGTTAACGGTATTAAATGACAATCCGTAACTCCTGCATGTAAAGTTAAAAAGAGGGATATTATTCAAGAACAATAAAAAGAACTATCGTTCCCTCTAAGATAAACCGATGGATACCGTCTACTTACTGAAAGAACTAAACTACTTCAGCACCAGAAAAACGAAACAGAAAAATAATTTATATAATAAAAAACCTTCTATTGTGATATTTTCAATAACTAAGAATTTAATATATTATCTATTTTTAAAGCATGAAACAGTCCTTGAAAATAAATCTGGTGTAGTTTCCCTGAAATTCGAGACAGTGACTGAGCCATACGAAGATACTTTCCCCATGGCTCTCAGTTTGGGATAGCTCATTCTTTCTCGGAAACGCTCTGCTGACCTTCCCATCGTTGTGGTGACACACAGGTCTCTTTAGTTATCCGTGCGTTTTTCTCTACCGAATGCGCCCTGTCGGTTTGATTTTGGCTCAAACCATTTGCTCTTCGCTGGCACCTGGAGTCAATTTACGGCGTCATTGCGAAACAGATCATCTCTGTAAAAGCAAAAAATATACCCGTGCAAATGGATTTTTTTTAAAAAATTATAACTTTTTGAAAATATTAGATATTTATTCAAATAAAGAAAAATCAGGGAGGACTGCAGACCTGTTCGGTGCATTGCAACGTCTCAAATTAAGATTCTACGTGAGAGACAGAGAAAGGAATAAAACTGAGGGGCTGAACTTGAATTGTCACATTTCTAATGCGCAACATCGAATAAAACAAAGACCGACTACATCATTGCAGGCGGTCTTTGTTTATCCAATATATGACTCTTTCAACGTCAAGCCATCATTCCCGCTCAAGCGGCAAGCTGAAACAAAACGTACTTCCCTGCCCTTCCTCACTTTCCACCCACACCTCACCATGATGCAGAGAAATAATTTCCTTAACCAGCGGCAAACCAAGGCCGGTGCCACCGACTTTCTGGCCGTTTTTGGTGTCGATACGGAAGAAACGATCAAAGATCTGCTCTTGGACAACAGGGGAAATGCCCATGCCTTCATCTTTAACCGAGACAATAACCTGACCATCATCTTGTCGGGCCGTCACTGTCACGGTGCCGCCGTTGGGGGAATATTTAATGGCATTGGAGATGAGATTTTCCATCGCCTGCTGTAGGCAAAGCTGATCAGCCGACACCAGTGGAAAGTCGGTGGGACAGTCGACTTTAATGGTGTGCGTTGCTGAGTATTTGCCGAAGAGCTGACAGAGTTCAGCAAACAGCATGGACAGGTTGAGCCAGGTGAAATTGACACAGCCCATTCCAGCGCGCATGCGTTGCAGGCTGAGCAGATTATCAATCAGCCCTTTGAGGCGTTGACTCTCTTTGAAGATGATCTGCAAAAACTCTTGCTGCTGCTCCGCTGGCACCTCGTTTTCCAGCATGAATTCACAAAAGCCGAGCATGGCTGTCAATGGTGTGCTCATCTCATGACTGACGGCGGAGATCATCTCATCTTTCATCTGGTCGAGTTTTTTGCGTTCGCTGATATCCTGTGCCACACACACCAGATAACGAGTTTTTTTGAACTCAACGGTGGTTAAGGTAAGTTCGTAGATGGCAGAGGAATAGCTCTCCTGCGCATAGGAGTAAAGCGTGCTCTCAAGCTGAAAATAATGATTGCCCTCGCCAGCCAGCTCCAACCAATCAACAATGGCCGTAGCCGCAGGCACTTCGATCATATCGAGCAGAGAGCTGTCGGGATATTGATCGAGAACCAGCAATTTGCGAGCACTTTTGTTGGCGTTGACCACTTTCAGGGAAGGCACTTCGAGCAGACAAATGGCGTTTTTGGCCTGATCGAGCAAAGCCATGTAGCGCTCAAGCTCCGACATCTTTTTGCGCAGGGTCGGATAGTAGGATTTGCGCACTGATTTGGTTCCCATACCGAGAACCTTTTTGCGCAGCTCCTCCTCATGGCGGGTTGAGTCAGAGGGCTTCTTCATAGATCACCTCGAGGTCGCGTTTTTTTGCAGACCGAGGATTGGTGACCAGGCAGGGGTCACGTAAGGCTTTGCCGACCAATTCCTGGATATCAGTACGATGAACACCGCGATCCGAGAGTTTTTCCTGAATACCGATGGCCTGACGCAAACGATTAACCTCATTCAAAATCAGCTTTTGGGCTTCTCGCGAGGTCATCTGTTTGGGGCCATCCAGGGACAACGCCTTCATAATTTTACGAAACTGATCGTCTGACGCGGGAAAGTTAAACTCCATCACATGCGGCAGCAGGATGGCGTTGCATTCGCCATGGGGAAGATCGAAAAAACCACCCAGGCTATGGGCCATGGCGTGAACCGCGCCCAAGCTGGCATTGGAAAAAGCCAGACCGGCCTCAAGGCAGCCCAAGGTCATGCCTTCGCGGGGCAGAATGTCTTGAGGGTGCAAGATCACATTTTCCAGGTTCTCTTTGATCAGCTCAATGGCTTTGAGCGCATGCAAATCAGTGATGGGTGAATGGGCGTTGGAAACTGCCGCCTCAATGGCATGAGTGAGCGCATCAACACCGGTGCAAGCGGTGAGAAACGGGTCCATGGTGGTGGTTGTGGCTGGATCGATCAAAGACAGATCCGGCACGATGGCTTTGGTGATAATGGCAATTTTATTGCGGTTCTGGGTATCGACAATAATGGCAAACTGCGACACATCGGCAGCAGTGCCAGCCGTCGTGGGGATACAGATCAATGGCGGGCCGGGTTCACCAACGGTATCGACACCGACATAATCGAGGATATGGCCGCCATTGGCGACCACCACGGCAATCCCTTTGGCACAATCGATCGGGCTGCCTCCACCGATAGCAATAATGGCGTCACAATCGGCCTCAAGGTAACGCTCAACACCCTGCATTACCTCAAAGTCTTTGGGATTTGGTGTCACATCGGAAAAAAGAACCGCCTGCAGACCTTCAGCGTGAAGGCATTGAATCACTTCCGCCGTCCATCCGGCGGCTATGACTCCCGGATCAGAAACAACCAGGACGTTTGTTGCACCGAGATTTTTGGCGTAAAGGCCGGCCTGTAGACGCGCGCCCACCCCAAAGATGAATTCCGGAGCCACAAACTTGCGCAGTTCTGTAACGATTCCTGTTCCCATACGCTCTCTCTATTGATTTATAGATCGTAATTCTGTCTGTCTATTTAAAAGAATAGCAGAGATAACCGGTCAAACAAGCGACAGAATTTGTTGCCCTGCGTCAAATGAACACCTGATCCGGGGCAAGAATTCTCGCTGCGTTTCTTGGCGGACAAAAAAGAGCTCTATCTGCATCTTGCACTCAGCCGCCAATGCCATTAAAGTAGGCATTTCTTTTCACCAGAAATAAGGACACGCAATGGGACTGTTCAGTCGATTATTTTCCAGCAAAAGTGATCTGCCCGCGTTACGCAAAGCGGTTTCTCAACAACGTTATGCTGATGCGCTGCTGATCGTTGAGGAATTACAGGATTCAGAATTGAGCGCTGAAGAACGCTCTGAGGTTAAGACCCTGAAAGCTCAAGCTGGCGACAGCCTGGCCAAAGTTAATCTGGATGAGGGGTTGTACCTGCTTAAAGATCAACAGATCGAGCGTGCGATGGAACATCTGCAACTGGCGCAGCAGCAGGCGTTTTCTGAAGATCTGAAGCACCAAGCCGAACAGGCACTGCAGCAAGTGGATGAGCAACAGCCGATTCCTGTTGCTGCCGCAGCAGCCAGTTCCTGTTCCAGTTGCAGCAGTTGTGGTCCGACCGACAGTGATCAAGCAGCGCCGTTGTCCGATGAGGATCACCCGGACATGGACGCCCAGCTCGAATTGATTCTCACCAGTTATCCCGAAGAGCTGGTCAGCCGTTATCAGCAGAAATGCGCGGACTTTCAAAAAGCCTTTGTTCTCGGTCATCAGGGAGAAGAGATCGAAGCAATGAAAGCATTCGGTAAGTTACCGGCCAGTGAGCAGGATGATCTGTTTGATTTCGAAGTGGGTTGCATCATGGCACGCTTGGGTGAACGCGGTAAAGCCTGTGATGCGCTGTACTCTGCGTTAAAACAGAATCCCAATCTGTTGCTGGCCACGGAAAGCATGGTCTCGATTCTGGTCAGCCTGAAAAAATACCAGACCGCTACTGATTTGATTCAGGAGATGATGGGAAAAGGTCAGGA